>CATILC010000124.1 GCA_949516455.1 Flavobacteriia bacterium
CAGAGAAGTGTGGCCTACGGTGATGGAGTATACAAGAGCTGCGACGGCGGTAAGTCCTGGGAAAATGTGGGGCTGAAATCGAGCGAACACATCGGCATGATCCGCTTTCACCCGGAAGATCCACAAACCGTTTATGTGGCCGCTTACGGGCCACTTTGGAACAAAGGAGGAGAAAGAGGCATCTACAAAAGCACAGACGGCGGGAAACAATGGCGCCTGGTGGCTGAGGTCGACGAAAACACGGGATTCAACGAGGTGCACATCCATTCGGAAGTGAAGGGACTCATGTTCGCCACCGCACATCAAAGAAGGCGACGCGTATTCACCTATTTGAGCGGCGGGCCGAGCAGCGGTCTGTATCGGTCAACAGATGATGGGGAACACTGGGAAGAAGTCAAGAGCGGATTGCCCAGCGGAGACAAAGGCCGCTTGAGTCTGGCCATCAGCCCTGCCGACCCGGACAGGATGTACCTGATGATCGAGGGCCACGGAACCTACGTCAGCGACGACCGTGGTGCTTCATGGTCCAAGAAGAGCGGACACCATACCGCGGGGAATTACTATACCGAACTCGTTGCGCATCCAACGGATAAGGATGTGGTCTACTCAATGGACACCTACTGCCACGTAAGCAAGGACGGTGGGGCGAATTTTAATCGGGTGTCTGAAAAGTTCAAGCATGTGGACAACCACTGTCTCTGGATCGATCCATCGGATCCAAACCATATGCGCATGGGTTGCGACGGAGGCTTCTACCAAACCTATGACGGCATGCGCTCCTGGCTTTATTCGGCCAACTTGCCGATCACGCAGTTCTATCGCGTCAGTACGGACAATGCCAAGCCCTTTTACAACATCTACGGAGGGACGCAGGACAACTTCTCGCTGAAAGGGCCGTCCCGTACCACCTCTCAGCACGGGATCCTGAACTCCGACTGGACAGTGACCAATACAGGCGATGGTTTTGAAACCCAGGTGGATCCTCAGAATTCAAATATCGTTTATGCCCAGGCCCAGTACGGCTGGCTGGTCCGCCACGATGCGGCCTCCGGTGAGTCGGTCAGCATCAAACCTGTCGAGGGAAAGGACGATACGCCCTGGCGCTGGAATTGGGACGCTCCACTGCTGATCAGTCCGCACAAGGCAGAGCGGCTTTACTTCTGTGCCAATGTTGTTTTCAGGAGTGATGACCGTGGACAGAGTTGGACGCGCATCAGTGAAGATCTGTCCAGGGGAGCGGACCGGAATACTTTCAAGATCATGGACCGCTACTGGTCGAGCGATGCGGTGGCCCGTCACCAGAGCACCTCTATGTATGGCAATATCGTGGCATTCAACGAATCACCTTTGGTAGAAGGCCTGCTGTACGCAGGGACCGACGACGGACTGCTTCGGATCAAGACGCCCGATTCGGACCAATGGACCACGACAGATCGTTTCGAGGGCGTTCCGGAAAAGACCTATGTCCAGGGGATCTGGCCGAGCCAGCACGAGAAAGGTCGTTTATATGCCGCCTTCAACAACCACAAGAACGGAGACTTCAAGCCCTATCTGCTGCGCTCTGAAGACGGTGGAAAGAATTGGTCGTCCATCGCTGCCGACCTGCCCGTCCGCGGTACGGTCTACTCCTTCGCAGAAGATCATGTGAATCCAGACCTGCTCTTTGCCGGCACCGAGTTTGGCTTTTTCACCAGCTGGGACGGTGGGGCGAATTGGCACAAAATGACTTCCTCGCTGCCCACCAATGCGGTCAAGGATATGGAGATCCAAAAGCGGGAAAACGACTTGGTGATCGCCACTTTTGGCCGTGGATTCTATGTGCTGGATGATTATTCTCCTCTCAGGGAACTCAGTACGCTCAATAAGCAGGAGGGCCATGTATTCGCAGTAAAGGAGGGACTGGTATTCGAAGAGGCAACACCTCTGGGATATGCTGGGGGCGGATTTCAGGGCGCCGGATTCTTCCGGACCCCAAATCCCGATCCCGGTGTGGTCTTCACCTATTACCTGCCCGAGGTGCCCAAGACCCTCAAGGCGATGCGCGAGGAAAAGGAAAAGGCACTCAGGGAAGCAGATGCGCCCATTCCCGATCCAAGTGGAGCACAGTTCGCTTCAGAAGAGCTGGAGAAGTCACCTTATGTGTTGATGGTCATAAGGGATAAGGAAGGCGGTGATGAGATCTACAGGGAAACGATGTCGGCTTCCAAGGGCATTATCCGGGTTCATTGGGACTGCCGCTATCCGCAGTCCGGAAGCTTCAGGGGAGGCGAGTCATTGGGCCTTCGTTCGGCATCGCGCCTTCCAGCCGGCGCCTATTGGGTGGAGTTCCATTTGGTCCACAACACGGTACAGAGGCCCATCGGAACGGGACGAAGTTTTTCCATCACCGAACTGGATCAGCTCACCTTGCCGGCCACTTCCTCTGATCAGCTCGTTGCCTTCCAGCGTGAAGCAGACCGGGTAGCTGCCCGAATGGAACAGCTCAGAAAGGGTCTGGAACAACTTAGCGGAGCGGCCGATCGCCTGCACGACGCCAGCCGCATCATTCCAGGGGTTCCATCAGATCGGTTGGCCACCGCACAAGCGCTGCGTGCAGACATCCAAAAGCTGAACACGGCCCTTTACGGAGAAAGGAAGGTCGCGTCTTTGCAAAAGGCAGTGGCACCCGGCCTGAGATCTCGGCTGAATTCGGTCTTGTGGAATTCATACGGCAGCAGTTCAGACCCGACGCAGATGCAGAAGGAGCAGCTGGGGATCGTTGTGGATGCACTGGGCGGGTTGGAACAAGAGGTCGATCGTTTGGCGGAAGCCGTTTTGACTCTGCACGAGGATCTGCGGCAATTTGGAATGCCCGCGTTGCCTCAGGGGATGTCCCGCCAAAAATGAATCAGAGTACAGTGAACACAAGCAGGGGCTGAGGCCTTAATTTTGTTCCAAACCGAACGGATGAATCCATTGGACCAAGTCATCAGCTCGAAGTACACGGGTGAGAAGGAGGTGGCCGAGCTTCGAAGCAGTTTTGACAACGCCCAGCCTTGTCGCCATTTGGTGTTGCCGAATTTTTTGGATGTGGCCCTGGCCAATGAGCTCTATGAACATTTTCCCGCCATTGATTCGCTCAATGTCAAGAGAAAAAGTCTGAACGAGGACAAATCCGAAGACTACCATTTTGAACGTTGGCATCCTTCTTTCAGCAAGCTGCGGGCAGTTATATCCAGCCAAGATTTTGCTCAGTGGATGAGCGAGGTGACCGGCATCGAGGGCCTGCACACCACTGATGATTCTCTGGGGTCAGGCATTCACCAGGGCAAGGATGGAAGCTATGTGGATGTGCACATCGATGTGAATATGAATCCGGACAAAGGCCTGTGGCGAAGGATCAATCTGCTGATCTATCTGAACCGGGAATGGAAGGCGGAATACGGCGGTGACCTCGAGCTATGGGACAGGGAAATGAGCCGCTGTGAGGTCAAGGTGCCCTGCGATTTCAATCGGGCAGTGATCTTCTACACGGATGAGAATTCACCACACGGATATTCCAAGATCCATCTGCCGGAAGGAGAAACACGCAAGAGTTTCTACACCTATTTCTACACGCCGATAGGAGAGGGGTTCCGCTACAGCGATTCCCGCTTTGTTTCGCGGCCAGACGATTCCCTGGGCAAAAGGATGCTCACGCAGGTCAAGGAAAGCGTGAAGGTCAATGCCAAGCGAATCCTCAAGAATCTGGGCGTTCAATCCCTTGACTTCCAAGACAAGAACAAAAAGAGCTAGATGGGCCAGAACAAGAAGGGCTCAGAGCGCATCCGACCGGATTGGAAGAGCCTGAAAAGAGGGCTCAGCCTTTATCGCTACATCCGTCCCTATCGGGGGACTTTCGCACTGGGCATGCTTTTTCTTTTCATGTCGAGCGGAGCCAGTTTGGCCTTTCCGAAGTTCTTGGGTGAGTTGGTGAATGCGCCATCCTCTGAGAACTTTTTGGACAAGGTGCAGGAGATCGCCCTGCTTCTTTTTGGCTTGCTGCTCTTTCAGGCATTTTCGAGTTACTTCCGCGTGATCCTTTTCGTTCGGGTGGCTGAAAAAGCATTGGCGGCGCTGCGCCAGGCGACCTACGACAAACTCTTGAGGCTGCCGATGGCCTTTTACGGCGGACGCCGAGTAGGAGAATTGAATTCACGCATTTCCTCCGACATCACCCAGTTGCAGGAGACCTTCACCATCACTCTGGCAGAGTTCATTCGCCAGCTTATCATCATCGTAGGAGGCATCACCTTGCTGATGTACACGTCCGTTCAACTCACCCTCTTCATGCTGGCCATCTTACCGCTCATCGTGATCGCTGCGGTTCTCTTTGGGCGTTTCATCCGGAAGTATTCGAAAAGAGTTCAGGCCGAAGTGGCCGATTCAAATACCATTGTCGAGGAGACCCTTCAGGGGATGGCCACTGTGAAGGCGTTTGCCAACGAACACTACGAGTGGACCCGCTACCGGGAGAAGACCAATGAGGTGGCCCGTACAGCGATCAAGGGAGGACACTACCGCGCGGCTTTTTCAAGTTTCATCATCCTTGGTCTTTTCGGCGCTGTGGTGGCGGTGATCTGGAAGGGTAGCCTGCTGATCGGTCAGGGGGCGATCAATTCCGGAGAGCTGTTCAGCTTTGTATTGTACAGCAGTTTCATCGGCGGAAGCATTGGAGGAATGGCGGACGTCTACGCCAAGATCCAGAAGGCCATAGGTTCGACCGAGGAGTTACTCGATCTTTTCGAAGAGGAAGAAGAGTCTTTGCGCATTGAATACAATGATCGGCCGGAACGCCCTCTGGAGGGTGCTTTGCGGTTCGAGGGTGTCCACTTCTCTTATCCGGGGCGCAAGGAAATGGAAGTGATCAAAGGCATCGATCTGCATGTGGAGGCTGGAGAGACGGTCGCTCTTGTGGGCTCCAGCGGATCGGGGAAGACCACGCTGACCAATCTCTTATTGGGTTTCTACCCCGTGGACAGCGGGCGGATCCTCGTGGATGAAAAGGAGATCGGCGCGTATGATCTAAGTGAATACCGCAAGCACTTGGCCATCGTCCCACAAGACGTACTGCTCTTTGGCGGCACCATCGCCGAGAACATCCGTTACGGCCGGACAGATGCTTCTTTGGAGGAGGTCAAGGCTGCTGCGGAGAAAGCATTTGCCCGCGGATTCATTGAGGAGTTTCCCGATGGCTTCGATACGGTCGTAGGGGAGAGGGGGGTTCAGCTCAGTGGCGGTCAACGGCAGCGAGTGGCCATTGCACGAGCCTTTCTGAAGGATCCTTCGATCCTGATCCTGGATGAGGCGACTTCGGCATTGGACAGCCATTCGGAGGCCGAAGTTCAAAAAGCGCTTGAGGAGCTGATGAGCGGACGCACTTCACTGACCATCGCCCACCGGCTTAGCACCGTTCGGCATGCCGACCGGATCATTGTTTTGGAGGAGGGTCAGCTGGTGGAATCGGGCCCGCCGGATGAATTGATACAACGTCCTTCCGGCCGTTTTCGGGCGCTGCTCGAAATGCAGCAGCGATAAGGGATACGCTTTTCGCTTCCTTTCCTTCGGGAAATGCACACTTTCTCGGCAGTATCAGAAGTTTCTTCGGCAGATGATCCCTTCGACACCCACAGTCACCATGTCCGATCGACCATTGCTCCAGCAGAAGCTCCATAATTTTGGACGCTCCGCCCTTACGGACGCTGAATTGCTGGCGCTGCTCATCGGTAAAGGGCATAAGGGCCGAAGTGCTTTGGACATTGCCCGGGATCTGTTGGCCAATGTGGATGATGATCTCAAATGCCTGGGTCAAAAGAGCCTTGAGGAATTCAAAGGAACATCCGGAATAGGAGAAGCGGGTGCATTTACATTGCTTGCTGCCTTCGAGCTCGGCCGCAGAAGAAGTTCAGAAGTGCTTAAGGAAAGGCCAACGATCCGTTCTGCATCTTCGGCACACGAGCAACTCAAGGGCGAACTTGAAGATCTGACCCATGAGGAGTTCTGGGTCATGTACCTGAATTCAGGGAGCCGACTCATCGCAAAAAAGCGCATCAGCAGTGGCGGGCTTTCCGGTACCGTGGCCGATGTGCGGCTCATATTGAAGTGGGCCCTCGATCTGCGTGCCACGGCCATGATCGCAGGGCACAATCATCCCAGCGGCAACCTCAAACCCAGTGAGCCGGATATTCGCCTCACCCGAAAGTTGAAAGAAGCGTCTGAATGGATGGATATTCGTCTGCTCGACCACCTGATCTTCACCGATAAGGGATACTTTAGTTTCGCAGACGAAGGAGTTGTATTCTAAACGCACCATCCATTCATGTTGAAAATCGTCAATCTCGTGGGTGCGCGCCCGCAATTCATCAAGTCAGCGGGTATATCACGGGTGATCCAAAGCGATCCGGAAATTGAAGAGATCTATGTGCATTCAGGTCAGCATTACGACGAAGAAATGTCTGAGCAGTTCTTCAAAGAGTTGGCCCTTCCCAATCCACACCACCATCTGAACGGTGGAAATTTTAGCGGGCGGGAGCAGATCGAATACCTCACGACCAAATTTTCCATTCTGCTGGAGGACATCGCCCCGGACGCCTTGATCGTTTATGGAGATACCAATACGACCCTCTCTGGGGCACTGGCTGCAAGCCATTGCGGCATCCCGATCGCACATGTCGAGGCAGGGCTGAGGTCCTACAATCGGAGCATGCCGGAGGAGTACAATCGCGTGAAAACAGACCGATTGGCCAAGTGGCTTTTTTGTCCCACACCGACATCTGTGCTGAACCTCAAAAAAGAGGGGCTTCTCCATACGGCATGGCGCAAAGTGATCATGTGCGGCGATGTGCAATTCGACAACATCAAGCATTTTGGAGAGCAGATCGATCATGAATTTGTCAAGAAATTGACTGGGGGCGGGAAGTTCGCCCTGCTGACCATCCACAGGAATTTCAATACCGACCGGATGGACCGGCTGATCCCCTTGCTGTCGAATATTCGACAGCTGTGCAAGGAACACGGAATGCGTGCGTTGATGCCTACTCATCCCCGTTTGATGCATGTCATAGAAGAAAATAAAGAGGTGGCTGACATTGTGAACTCGAGTGAGTTCATCGTGGTGCCTCCAGTGAGCTATGGCGAGGTCATCAGTCTGATGCACGATTCTGAATGCGTCATGACGGATTCGGGCGGACTGACCAAAGAAGCATCACTGCTGGGCAAAAAGGTCCTGGTCCTTCGCACCGAGACCGAATGGACCGAATGGGTGGACGCTGGCTGTGCCTTTGTGGTGGATACAGAACTGGATGAAATGCGCTTGGCAATGGATCCTGCCCGGCCTCCTGGCAACATCCCGGACGAGTTTCAAAAGCCAGCCGCGCCTGTGGTTGTGGAAGCCATCAAATCAGATCTGCTGTAGTGTGGGCATCTGGAATGCGCTACCTGCGCAACTTCAGCCTGCTGGCCTCTCGATCGGAAGGACGCGCGCTCCTGAACAGATCTTATACTTCGACTGAAGACAAGCTCGATGAGGCTATGCAAGGGGCCTTCAACTGGTTGTTGTCCGCTCAAAGGCCGGATGGTGGATTGGCCTCCTGGTACTTGGATTTAGGCTGGACATCCTCTTATCCCGAGACGACGGGTTACATCCTCCCAGTGTTGCTCGATGCCGGCAAGCGCCTCGGTCGTCAACAGGAATCGGAAGAGGCCGCAAAAAAGGCACTTGAGTGGCTGGAGACCATTCAGCACACCGACGGTGGATGGGCAGGGGGCTACCTAGATCAAAAGCGACCGCCTGTGGTCTTCAATACAGGACAGGTAATACGTGGCATGCTGGCGGCTCATTCCTACTTTTTAGACGATCGCTGGTTGCATTCTGCGCAGCGCGCTGGAGATTGGTTGCTGGACCTGCAGGATGAAGACGGATCCTGGAAAATATCGGTCTATCGAGGGATGGTCCGGGTCTACGACACCTATGTGGCCGCACCTTTGGCGCAGCTATCTCAGCGCACGGGCAAAGAAGCCTATGCTGAGGCAGCAAGGCGGCAATGCCAGTGGGTGATCCGCGAGAAGCAGGAGAAAAATGCCTGGTTCCAAGATGCGGACAACACCATAGCGCACAATGACCGTCCCATTCTACACACCCTGGCCTATACCATTGATGGATTGATAGAAACCGGAATGCTCTTGGGCGAGGAAGAATTCATCTCGGCAGGGGAGCGTGCGGCCCAGGTGCTGTTGGAGGCTTTTCTTGAAGATAATGGGCTCCGCGGCCGATATGATGCCCATTGGCGGGGTTCGGAATCTTTCATCACCACAGGTGGGGCCCAAATGAGCATAGCCTGGAATCGATTGTACGCACTCAGGGGAACGCCCGATCTGAAACGTGCATTCAGCCAAATGAATCGCTCGTTGATGCGCATGCAGATCCGGGGAAGCCAAATGGAATGCGAGGGCGCATTGTTCGGTTCACAGCCCCTGTGGGGCAGATACGAGGCATTCGGTTGCCCCAATTGGGCAAGCAAGTATTTTTTGGAGGCGCTGCTGATGGAAGACAGGACCATTTCCGGAACGGGTCATGACTGATCTGATCGCTCAAATCCGAAAAGTCCTTCCGGGATTCGTGCTGGATCGGATCCGAAAGGAGAAGAAGAGGAAAAGGCGTCGTGCGTTGTCCAGGCAGAGGGAGCAAGGCAACGCCCTGAATGAACAGGTCCTCGAGGATGGCCTGCGCAAAATGGGAATCGGCGATGGCGATTCGCTCATGGTGCATTGTCGCCTGAGTTCACTTGGTTTTGTGGAAGGCGGACCCGGAGGCCTGTACCGCGCCCTCAGGAATATTCTGGGGCCCAATGGCCATCTGTTGATGCCCTCGTCCCCAGTGAAAAAGCTTCAGCTGGATTTTGCCCGGGAGCAGCGAGCTGTCGATCTGCGCTCGATCCCCTCCGCGATGGGCGCGCTGTCTGAATACATGCGCGGATGCCCAGGTGTGCTTCGAAGCACACACCCCACCGAGGCTGTCCTTGCTGCGGGCCCGAAGGCCGAATGGCTGGTGTCCGGTCATTCTTCGGCCGCTGGCCCTTATGCCGCGGATTCTCCCTTTCGACGGATGATGGAATTTTCGGGAAAGATCCTCTATCTCGGTGTCACGCTGGACAATGCAGGAACGCATCTGCATACTTTGGAAGATGAGGTGGCGTTTCCCTATCCCGTCTACACGAAGGAGTCATTTTCTTTTCGCGTCACCGACTTAAAAGGAACCACAAGTGAAATGAGGACCAAGGTGCACGATCCACAGTGGAGCAGAAAGCGAAAATGCGATGAATTGATCCCACTTTTTGAGGAAAAAGGAGTCTTGACCCGTCATCGCCTTGGAGAGTCCGAATGTTTACTTTTGGATGCATCCCAAATGTTCCAAACCATGGTACAGGCTTTTGAAGAACGTGGAGTGACCATGTACCATCCGAAGGGCAGACCATCGTGAGTACAGCAACCGTCATGCTGATTACCGGTGCCTCCGGTGGCGTTGGCCAGCAATTGACGCGCTTCTTTGCAAAAAAAGAAGTCCGATTGCTGCTTCATGCACACAGTGAAATGCAGCAGCTGCAGGCCCTTGTGGACGGGCTGGATTTCTCACACCCGCCGCATGTTTTTCAGGCCGATCTCGAATCGCTTGAAGAGATCCAGGTACTGTGTGAAAAGGCCATGGCCATTCACGGTTCGGTGGATGTGTTGATCAACAATGCGGGAATTTCATCCGCAGCCATCAGCTGGAAGCTCGACCCTTCAGAATGGAACCGGGTTTTGTCTGTGAATTTGACGGCGCCCTTCCTCATGTCAAAAGAGCTGCTTCCGGCCATGCGGAAAAGGGGTTTTGGCCGCATCGTGAACATCTCATCGATCGTTGCGCAGACCGGTGCCGTGGGGACGGCCGCATATGCAGCCTCCAAGGCAGGGCTATTTGGACTGTCTGCATCCATGGCCCGAGAGCTGGCTCCAAAGGGAATTACTGTGAATACGGTCGCTTTGGGATATATGAGCGAGGGCATGATCGAAGAGTTGAGCGAGGAAATGAAAGAGGATCTGTTGCGCGCCATCCCTGCGAATCGCTTTGGTGAGGTGGAGCAATTGGGCGCGCTCATCGAATATCTGATGGGCCCGGATGCCGATTACATGACTGGCCAAGTTCTTAATCTCAATGGCGGTTTGTATGGCGGTTGATGTGGCCGTATGTGCAGATAAGCGCACGCCAAGACTGCAGTACACATTGCGCTTTGTCTTCAGCGAATTGCTCAACTGGACATGGGCGTTGTATACCGATGGACCATCATTCGCCGATTCAGAAGCCTCTTTCAGGATCAATTACAGCAAGGAAGATGTTCCTTGTGACGTCCGCATGGGCGTGAACGGTCTGCTCAGCGAGACCGAATTATTTGAGCAGAACCTGCGAATGTCTGACTGGGAGGGCCTTCCGATATTCTTTGCCGCTTCGAGTATTTCGGATATTCCCTTCGATGCGTTCTCGGCTACTTTCTACTGTCTGAGTCGGTACGAAGAATACCTGCCGTTCGTGGCGGATGAGCACGACCGTTTTCCTGCAGAACAGTCCGTGGCCTTTCAGGAAGGCTTCCTGAGCAGACCTTTGGTCAATGAGTGGTGGGCGCGCATCCTCGTTCAGTGGAAGAGCATCAATCCCGGGCTGGAAGATCGGCGCGGACCCTATCGACTGCTCAGCACCATCGATGTGGACAACAGCTTCGCCTTTCGAGGGAAGCATCCGTTGCGGCTGGCCTATGGCGCAATACAGGAGCTGGCCTCTGGTCGGTCGGAAGAATTTGCCAAGCGATGGGCCACGCTCTTTCGCGGGGCAACCGATCCGCTGGATACCTATGACCGAGATATGGCTTTTGCTGACGAGCTTGAGATCGAACTTCTGTACTTCGTCTTGTTTAGTGAATGGGGTCCGAACGACCGCAATATTTCGCCTCATTCTCAGATGCTGCAGCGCTCCATTCGTCATATTTCTGATTTTGCCTCTCTTGGGGCGCATCCTTCCTACCGAACATCTAAAGAACCTGACGTATTGAACAAAGAGAAGGCCGGGCTTCAGGCACTGACCAAGCAGAAACTCGAGAAGAGTCGGCAGCACTTTCTCCGCTTCCGATTGCCTTCGACCTATCGTCAGCTGCGTGCGGCAGGGATCAAGCAGGAGCATTCCATGGGGTATTCGACCCAAACCGGCTGGCGGGCCAGTTGCTGCGTTCCCTTCTTCTTCTACGACCTTGAGATGGAGGAGGAGACCGATCTGAAGATCTTCCCCTTTGCCTTTATGGATTCGGTCTATCAGGATCATCTGAAAAAATCTGCAGGGCAGGCCCTCACAGAAATGAAGATGTATGCAGAGCAGGCAAAACGCCTCAAGGGAACATTCGTCTCAGTGATGCATCAGAGGAATCTGGGAGATCTGTGGGCTGGATCTGAAAAGTGGCTGTCGGCTTATGAGGAACTGATGCACTTTGCCCGATGATCTATTACGTTCGGCATCATGAGGTGGATACCCTCAAGTGGGACCGCTGCATCAATGGCGACCCCTCCTGCCTGCCTTATGGCCTGCATTGGTATCTCGATCTCACCGCCCGTGAATGGGATGCGCTTGTGGTGGACGATTATCAGGCTGTTTTCCCCCTTCCCCACAACAGACGATGGGGCATCCCATATGTGTTTCGTCCCTATGGGGTGCAGCAGTTGGGTCTTTTTGGGAAAGATGCTGAGCAGGACATGCTCGCGGATGTGCTCCGAAGCATTCCGTCGCGCTTCCTTTGGGTGGACTATTATCTGAACGAGCAGAATCCTGCTGCCAATGTTCGCGGCATGGAATTTCAGGAGCAGAACAACCAGGTCCTCGATTTGGCTGGAAGCTATGAATCGATCTACGAACGCTACAACCAACGCACCCGACGAAACATCAAAAAGGCGCGAAAAGAACGCATGAAGATCTTTGAGTACGACAGTCCAGATGTCCTGCTCGATGTTTTCAAGGCCAACAAGGGAGCAGAACTCAGCAGCTGGACCCAGTGGCATTATGACCGTATGCGGTTGTTGATGTACCAGCTCATCCACAAAAGGAGAGGTTTTGTGTGGACGCTTCACGATGAGACCAACACCGCTTGTGCCGGTGTATTCATCGTGCAGTATCGGAACAGGTTGGTTTCCTTGTTCACGGCCGTCAATGAGTATGGAAAGGAGAAAGGAGCCATGAGCTTTTTGCTGGACGAACTCTTCATTCTGTATTCCAACAAGGACATGTTCTTCGATTTCGAAGGATCCAGCATCAAAGGTCTGGCCGAGTTCAATGCGGGCTTTGGTGCGGTCTCGCGGCCCTATCAACGCATCGTAAAAAGCCGCATTCCCTTCCTGCGCAAATTCAGAAAATGAGCTATACCCATCTCTTCTTCGATCTCGACCATACCCTTTGGGATTTTGAACAGAACAGCAGGATCACCTTGGTGGAACTCTTTGAGGAAAAGCAGTTGGATCGATTGGGCGTACCCGACTTCGATGCTTTTTACAGTGCGTACAAGGAAGAAAATGACCTGCTTTGGGCGCGTTACCGCAAGGGGGAGATAAAGAAGGACGAATTGCGCTCCAGCCGATTCCACAATACACTGAAACGCTTTGGGGATGGAGATGAACGGTGCGCCGCTGAGCTCGAGAAGGCCTATATCGAAAGATCGCCCTATCAAACGCAACTTCTGCCCGGAGCCATGGAAACGGTCCGAGTGCTCAGCACCCGCTACTCCCTGCACATCATTACCAATGGGTTTTCAGAGACACAGAACATCAAGATGGAACGATCGGGTCTGGCGCCCTACTTCGATGGTGTATTCAGTTCTGAAGCTGTAGGTGTTCAAAAACCAGATGCACGTGTTTTTTTACATGCCCTGAAGGAAACAGGAGCGAAAAGGAAGGAGTCCTTGATGATCGGAGACAGCCTGGAGGCGGATGTCCTCGGGGCGAGGCGCGTGGGTATGGAAGCCGTATATTTTAATCCGGAATCCAAGCCACACGGAGCGTCGTTGAAGTTTGAGATACGCGATCTAAGGGATTTACTGCAGTGGCTCTGATCATAGATGTCAGAAAAAAATAGAACCTAATACTCAAGATGGATCATGTTGGAAAAAGTATTGCTCACCGGAATCTCCGGATTTGTAGGACAGCACTGCGCTGCTGAACTTCTTAAAGCAGGTTATTCAGTAAGGGGTTCGCTCCGGGACAGCGGCAAAGCAGATGCGATCAGAAAGGCGTTTGAAGAAGCAGGGGTCCCCACGGAGGCATTGACTTTCTGTGTGCTCGATCTTCTTGAGGATGAAGGCTGGGAGGAAGCCATGAAGGACTGCAGCTATCTGTTGCACGTGGCATCGCCCTATCAGACCAGAGAACCAAAGGATCCAGACGAGTACATTCGGCCTGCAGTTGAAGGAACCATGCGCGCCCTGAAGGCTGCGCAAAAGGCTGGAGTCAAAAAAGTGGTGATCACCTCCTCCTTGGTGGCGATGCTGGGAGATGCCGATCGCTCCCTGGCCATCGATCCCACGACATGGACCAACCCAGGATCCCGTCATGCATCGGCCTATATGAAGAGCAAGGTGCTGGCTGAGAAGCGTGCTTGGGCATACATCAATGGTCTGGAGGAAGAAAATGCGATGCAACTGACCACCATTCACCCTGGACCCATCTTCGGTCCGACCTATACAGGTGAAATGTCCGGTGCGTCCTTGTCCATGACCAAAGACTTGATCACAGGCAGGATGCCCATGCTTCCCAAGGCGGCGATCAATATGTCTGATGTTCGCGATGTGGCACAGATCCATGTGCAGGCTTTGAAGAACGACCAGGCAAGCGGCAAGCGTCTGATCGTAGCGACAGAACGCCCCCATGAGTTCATAGAACCGGCTCAGATCCTCAAGTCCAAAGGATACAAGAAAGTACGTACCAAAGAGGCGCCCACAGGCCTCATGAAATTCATGGGCTTGTTCGTAGCGGACATCAAAGGCATGCTCCCACTTGTGGGCAAGACCTACAGCGCTACCATAGAAGAGACCACGCAGCTGCTGGGATGGACTCCGCGCTCCTTCGAAGAGACGGTCACGGACTCAGCCGCATCGGTCCAGTCTTTTTTGGATTAGAAAAGCGCGCTTTTAGGCGGCTCTGCCATCGCCCACTGCTGCCACTTGGCCATTTTTACTGCTGAATAGCTGCGCGGCTGTATTTTTAAGCACTCTTTGCCAAATTTGCACCCCCATGCAAAACCCACCGATATACACGCCCAAGAACAAGGTCCGCATCGTCACGGCCGCATCATTGTTCGATGGCCACGATGCAGCCATCAACATCATGCGGCGCATCATTCAGGCGACGGGCTGTGAAGTGATCCATCTCGGACACGACCGCAGCGTAGAGGAAGTGGTCCATACCGCGATACAGGAAGATGCGCAGGCCATTGCCATGACTTCCTACCAGGGCGGTCACAATGAGTACTTCAAATTCATGGTCGATCTGCTCAAGGAAACAGGGGCCGAGCACATCAAAATATTCGGCGGAGGAGGCGGCGTCATCCTGCCGGAGGAGATCGAGGAATTGATGGCCTATGGGGTAACGCGTATCTACAGTCCGGACGACGGCCGGGCCATGGGGCTGCAGGGCATGATCAACGATCTGGTCGAAAAAAGTGATTTCCAGCTGGGCGAAACCCTTCAGAAGGAAATGGAGACGCTCGACACGGACCACTATGGTTCGGTGGCGCGCGTGATCACGGCCTTTGAGAATTATTCCGATGTCCATGAAGATCTGCGCGGCGAGATCAACGAGCG
>CATILC010000125.1 GCA_949516455.1 Flavobacteriia bacterium
CTGCCTCCGAGGGCAGCAATCTGTTTGAGATCGGCCTGAATGATCTGGCCAACGGATTGTACAGCCTGGACATCCGTTCGAATCGTTTGCACAGCATCCGCAAGTTCACGGTCGTCCGATAAAATTTCGGCTCGGTATTTGAAAACCTAGGAGGAAGCATGAATGTCTTCCTCCTTTTTTATTTCCAAAGCATGAAAAAGAACCTCCTACTTCTCCTCTCGTTTGCACTTTTCCACTGCGCCCAGGCACAGGATGCTGCCTTCTCACGCATACCGGACGCTCAGGTCAAAGGCCTGGATGGTAAAAAGATGCAGACTGCTGACCTTTCCAATAATGGAAAACCCATGGTCATCTCCATGTGGGCCACTTGGTGCAAGCCCTGCATCCGCGAACTGAATGCCATCTCTGACATGTACATCGACTGGCAGGACGAGACCGGAGTCAAGCTCGTCGCCATCTCCATCGACGATTCACGAAATGCGACCAAAGTAGGTCCCTTTGTCAATGGAGCAGGCTGGGAATACGAAGTGTACATCGATGAGAATCAGGATTTCAAAAGGCTCCTGAATGTCAACACCATTCCGCATACTTTCCTGGTGAACGGAAAGGGAGAGATCGTCTGGCAGCACAATGGATATACTGCAGGTGATGAAGACGAATTGTACGAACTGATCAAAAAAGTTGCCGCAGGAGAACCCCTCTCGAGCGCTTCTCACTGACCGACTCAACTGCACTTAGACGACCCGCCACCCAGGCGGGTTTTTTTGTGGGCCAGCGCATCGTCGCCTTTTATTGGCCTCTTGATTACCTTGCATCGCCCTTCAAAAACCACCAAGCCCATGATGCGAAGGCTCCTGACCTTCTTTTTTATATCGATCGCCGCACAGGCCATTGCCCAGAACGCCAGCAACAGCGGCGAACTGCATGGAAACTTTCAGTTCGATGGGTACAGCTACTTTCGGGATGAGGGGCTCGACCCCAGTGGAGAGGACTACCCCGAAGAACAATTTCTCGGACAGGGATTCGCCAACCTGATCTACACGCGGGGAAACATCACAGCGGGGCTGAGATACGAGAATTACCAGAATCCGATACTGGGCTATCCACCTGGTTTTGTCGGAGAGGGCATCACCTATCGCTTCCTGCAATTCAAAAAAGACCGACTGGATGTGACCGTCGGGAACTTCTACGAGCAATTTGGAAGCGGTATGATCTACCGCACTTATGAGGAGCGTCTGCTGGGCCTGGACAACGCCATGGATGGTGTTCGCTTGATCTACGAGCCGGTCAACGGCGTCCGGCTGAAGGGAATCTTAGGGAAACAGCGCGTTTATTTTGAAAAAGGAGAAGGCATCGTTCGCGGGATCGATGGAGAATTCAACCTCAACGAACTGTTGAACACTTTGGAGGACAGCCCGCACCGCTGGACATTCGGAAGCAGTTTTGTCAGCAAGTACGAAGCAGATAAGGATCCGCAGTTCAATCTGCCCGAGAATGTGGGATCCTACGGAATGCGCCTGAATTATGGCTTCAAGGGTTTTGGGCTTCAGGGCGAATACGTGCACAAGATCAATGATCCATCGGCCGACAATGGCTACATCTACAAGCCGGGCAACGGACTCATGCTCACCACCACATTCGCTCGAAAGGGGTTTGGATTTGTGGGGGCCTACAAGCTCATCGACAATATGTCCTACCGCTCCGAACGCAATGCGGGGCAATTCGAGTTGTTCATGAATTTCCTGCCGCCCACCACCAAGATCCATACTTATGCCTTGCCGGCTCTTTATCCGTACGCCACGCAGATCAACGGAGAGACCGGCCTCCAATTTGAAGTGACCTTCAAACTCGCGCGTGGTTCTTTCCTCGGCGGAAAAAGAGGCGGCAAACTGGCGCTGAATTATTCGGACGCCTACTCGCTGTCCAAAGACCCGGTGGCCACCAGCGACAGTACGCAGGGATTCCGGGTGGCGGGAACCGATGGCTACACAACGAATTACTTCCGCTTCGGACCGCACCTCTACTTCCGGGATGTGAATGTGGCCTATAGCCGGTCGGCGAGCAAGAATTTCAAGTACACGCTCTCCTATTTCAATTTCGTCTACAACCAGGGCGTTCTTGGCTCGGCCACCAACTCTGGGGGGATCACCGATGAGGTGCTGGACCTGGACGGGTCAAAAGCGGATTACGCCTTTGTCCATGTTGGGGTCTTCGAAGGACTTTGGAAGATCAAACCCAAGCACAGTCTGCGTTTTGAACTTCAGAGTTTGCACACGCGGCAGGACCGGGGCGATATGGCGATGATGCTTCTCGAGTACAGCATCTCCCCAAACTGGTTCTTTGCAGCTCAGAACATCTACAACTATGGCCATCCCGATGCCGACCAGCGGCTTCACTATCCTCTGGTTTCGGCCGGGTACATCCAGGGAACCACGCGCTTTCAACTGACCTTTGGCCGGCAGCAAAGAGGCATATTTTGCGTGGGCGGCATTTGTCGCGTAGTGCCTGCCTCCACATCCATTGGCCTATCCGTAACGAGCAACTTCTGAGCATGAGCTACCGCACGATCTCCCTTTGTTTGCTGCTCGCTGTATTCAGCTGCGACTATATCGACGATCCAATTCAGGCCAGTATCGGTCCCGTGGACCCCTGTGAACTGCCCAAAATGCAATTCAAGGGTGACTCCAGCTTCCGCAAGGTGCTCATCGAAGACTTCACCGGTCATCGATGCAACAACTGTCCAAAAGCCTCGGATGCCATCAAGGCCATCGAACAGAATCAGGCAGGTGCCATTGTTGCTGTGGCCATGCATGCAGGCCCAGCCAATTTCATCGACCCGGATCCGCCCACCTACCCAACAGATTTCCGTACTCCGGAAGGAGACGATCTCGAAGAATTCTTCAAAGTGACCTTCCTGCCGGCGGGGATGGTGAGCCGGACCGACTTCAGTGCACAAGCCTCCCACCTGAAGATCTACACCGGCTGGGCCAGTGAAGTGGCCACACTTGCCTCGGAGGCTGCTCCCTGTGCCATCGATCTCGAGCTGGCCTACGACAGCCAGAGCCGTCAGATATGTGGACAGGCGCGCACTCGTTTCTTTTCGGATCGGTCCGACCCGCTGAACATCAGCTTGTGGCTGACCGAAAGCA
>CATILC010000126.1 GCA_949516455.1 Flavobacteriia bacterium
ATCAGCTTCAGTCCGAAGTCGTCCGCCCCTTGAATATGTTCCCCGTAGGAGCGCCAATTTCGGTTTGTACCATTCGGCGTGCAGCCTTCTTCGATCAATCGCTCCACAAATTCAAAGCGTGGAACAGCGGAGATCTCCAGGCGAGCCGACAGACCACTCCCCCTGCATATTTCCATGAGATGACCAGCAAGGCCAAAGCCCGTAACGTCCGTCAGGGCGTGAACTCCTTCTATTTTCCCCAGAACGCTGCCCACCTTATTCAGCATTTTCATGCTTTCATGCGCCATTTGCCTTTCATCTGCTGAAGCGATCGCTCGTTTTTCCGCCGACGAAAAAAGCCCAATGCCCAAGGGTTTGGTCAGAAACAATAGGTCTCCTTTCTGGGCGGTATCATTCCTCTTGATGTGGGACAACTCGACCAAGCCATTGGCCGCCAGCCCAAAGAAGGGCTCTGGAGCCTCAATACTATGGCCACCAGCCAGCGGAAGTCCGGCTTCCCTGCATGCTGCGCGACCACCTCTAAGCACTTCAGAAGCCACATCTGTACCCAACTGATCCACTGGCCAGCCTAAAATGGCAATGGCCAGAAGCGGTTGCCCCCCCATGGCATAGATGTCTGAAAGTGCGTTGACAGCTGCTATGTAGCCAAAATCAAAAGGGTCGTCCACAATGGGTGTGAAAAAATCCGTCGTACTGATCAGCGCACGATTCGAATCGAGGCGCATGACAGCCGCATCGTCCCGGCTGCCGTTGCCAATGATCAGATCGCGCACAGAGAAGTCTTCGCCTTCCTGTTTCTCGAGGATGGACTCCAGCACGTCAGGAGCGATCTTACACCCACATCCTGCTCCTGCGGAGAATTGAGAGAGTCGGATAATTTCCATCAGCCTATGCTTTTAAGTTTTTTTGCGATCTCGCTGTGATCTTCATGCACGAACTGCAAAGCGGTCCCCAAAACTGTGTCCCGCTTCTTCATGCTCAATTCATAGCTCTTGTCATAGTAGTCCAAGAGCAAAGATGCGGTTCGTTTTAGGTCACCCTTCTCCAGATGCTGGAGAGATTCCTGCATGCGATCGGCACCCAGTCTTTTTTCCAAGCGTCGGATCGCCTGTTCCAGTTCGATCGTTTCAGACGATCCGTACAGATCGACCAGATGACCTATCCGGGATTCTCTGGGCCGTTCGATCCGGACCCATCGGCTCCCCTTCATCTGATCGAAAAAAAGGTCGGGTAGATGACATTGTCCGATGCGAATGCTCTCATCTTCCAGCCAAAGAGGAAGTTCCGGATCCATCTGCGTCAAGGCCTCAATGAGTAGGTTTTGAAAATGTTCTGTGCTGGGTTGGGCCTCCTTTCCCAGTCCGCCGAAACTCGAGCCGCGATGTGCAGCAAGGCCTTCAAGATCGATCACTTGAGCACCAAGGGCTTTGAGTTCTTGCAGCACCTCAGTTTTTCCGCTTCCCGTGTAGCCCGTGAGTATCCGAAGGTTCCACTCTGCCCGGAACAAGGAAGAGCCCCACTTGCGAAAGGCCTTGTAGCCGCCGTCGAGAAGTTCTGCTTGATATCCAGCCGTTTGCAAGAGCCAGGCCATACTTCCCGAACGCATTCCACCCCTCCAGCAGTACAGTCGGATCTTTTGTTCCATTCCCTCGGTCCATTGGTCTACCGTATTGACGAATTGCGGCAATTTGACGGAAGTGAACTCGATTCCCTTTCGGGTGGCAATAGCCTTGCCCTTGCTTTTGTACAGCGTTCCTACTTCTTCCCTTTCCCGATCGGAGAAGAGCGGAAGATGAACTGCACCAGGGATATGTCCTTTCGCAAATTCCGCAGGCGAACGGACATCGATCAGAAGCGCATCCGAGAATAAATGGCGATCTGCAGTGAATTTTACCACCACACGAAGGTAGAGATCAGAACACGGGCAATCTTTCAATAACCCAGGCGGTGCAGACGCTTTTCCTCAGCCGATGAAATGTTCAGAAGCTGTGGAGCGGGTTTGATCGGGCGGAAGTCCAACTGGCTGACGATCGGTTGGACGGGAAGTTGCCAACCGATCTGGTTCATGAGTTTGGAGAGGCTTTTTTCGGGAGTTTGAACCAAGTCTTCATACCGCAGAATGGATATGCGATCGGGATTGTGGACATACAGATCGGCTATGCGCTCATTTGCGCTGAGCCAAAAGAGAAAGTGATTTCTCGCCGGATCCTTCTCCTCAATAGAAGGAAGAACCGAACGCCATCGGGCGAATTGTTGCTGGTTTTTCGAATGGGCCATGTAGCGACCGTCCCGAGTCATATGGATGAAGTGAAGCCCGGGGTGTAATTCAAGCAGATCTTCTGCAAACCAATGTGTATTGGGTTCTTTCCAGCCCCATTGCTCATGCTGCTGCTGTTGCCTCCAAAGCCTGCCGATGGTTGGTTTTTCCGCCAAACGAGGGTCTTTCAGAACATGGGCGAAATGCCTGCACTTTTTCCACTGAGCGATCGAAAGCCTGTTCCCCGACCGTATTTGCTCGTAGAGCTTGAATCGATCCAATAGCAATTCCTTCTGGGACAATACGCTGGGACCGTCTTCTCGAAAGAGCGCTGTGAACCAGAGGTCGTCGAGGGCCTTGTTCAGCTCATTGCCCATTGGTACGCCTGCCAGACGGAAAAACTCAGCCAGCAGACGGGTCCCGCTGCCGCCCAATCCACCAATGGCGATGACAGTTGCTTGCTTCATCTCGTTGTAAAGAAAAAGGGAAATATGGCCGGTTCGACAGTTCTTGCACCACACAAGGAGTTTCTCTGAGATACGGCGAGAGCGAATATATTTAAGCGATGAAAAGAAAGAGGGGGCTGAGGCTGTTGGCATTTGCTGTTTTTTCAGGTTTAATGGGCACGGCACAGCAGCGTCCTTTATTTGGTTTGGATGGCGGCATCAGCCTCGCGACACAGGAATGGGAATCCTCGGATGATCTCAGGGTCGATGTCCGCGGTCCGCGCTTGGGCTTGCTGATCGCTGCGAATATGGAGTTCTATCAGGAAGAGCAGCTCAGTTTGGTCACTGA
>CATILC010000127.1 GCA_949516455.1 Flavobacteriia bacterium
AAACGGGTATCGCTCAGCAAATTCGCCATGCCGATCACGGCATTGAGCGGTGTGCGGATCTCGTGACTCATTTGGGCCAAAAATTCCTTCTCGGCCTGCCTTGCTTCATCTGCCTCTTCCTTGGCGCGGATCAGATCGGCTTCTAGTTTTTTCTGCGGGGAAATATCGTAGTGGATGCCCATGCTTCCCGTCACCACTCCTGAGTCGTTCATCACAGGCGCACCGCTGATGAGCATCCAGATCTTGTGCCCTTGCTTGTGCTTCATGCGTACCTCGTACACGTTGGGTACGCCTTTTTTGCGATCGGCATTCTGCTGTTCCATGAAGTCCATGTCCTCTTGATCGAGAAAGAGGCTTTTGGGATTTTTTCCGATCAATTCTCTCTGATCGTAGCCCATCATCTGGCAGAAACCGTCATATGCGCGGACGATCTTGTCATCCGTATCGACCTCCAACAGACCCAATTCCATGTTCTCGATCAGGCCCCTGTACTTCTCCTCGCTCTTGCGAATCCGTTCCTGAATGTTCCTGATCTCTGTGATATCCCGGGCCACACCAGTAATGTCCACGAGACGACCCTCTCGGTCATATTGAACATTGAGTTTTTGGCCCAGCCAAGTGGTCCTCCCGGCAAGAGAGGTCACTGGGAATTCAAGATAGGTCTGTTCTTTTTTTGCCCGGATCGTCAGCTCGTTCAGGCGAATGATCTCTTCTCGTTTATCGGGGTGCAGAAACTCGCTGAAGTGTTTTCCAAGCAACGATTGCACAGGAATACCCAATATCTTTTCGCCCGCAGGATTCACATAGGTGAACCGCCCTTTTTCGTCCAGGTTGTAAATGACATCACTTGCACTTTCGACCAGACCTTTATACGCTTTTTGGCTCCTTTCGAGCTCTTCTGTGCGCTGACGGACCTTATCTTCCAGCTCCCGATTGAGGGATTGGAGTTCCACATTGTTCTTGTGCAACTCAAGTGCCTTCTGTTCCAGAATGCGCTCAGCTGTTTTTCGGGCAAGGATCTCACGTTGGATCCTGCGATTGAGTAGGTCGAGTTGATTCAATCAGATGCGTTTGCAGAGAAAGACGATCTCATCTCCTTTCTCAGAAGTGCTCTCTATTTCTGTGCTGTGCGGATCCTCGTACAGTTCAAAAGTCGCTTCAATGAGTCCCAGGGCCAATGCGCCCAACGCGCGCGAAGATCTGTAGGTCAGCTTGAATGAATGGTCGTTTATTTCTTCTACCTGAATGCTCGGTAATTCAGCGTCTGGATACAACTTGTAAACTTCCACATGAATGGTGCTGTCCACTGTTTTCAAAAAATCGCGCGCGCTGTCATAAGGCTCAAAAAATCCGCCGTATCCGCTGTTAAAAGCTTTGAGCAATTTATGTCCGAACAACCGGAGGGATGTATCGATCGAATTCCCGCTGATATTGCTGTAGGTGCTCAGGAGTTTTACCAGCTCCTGGAAATCATAACTGCCGATCGCAGTGTAATTTCCACC
>CATILC010000128.1 GCA_949516455.1 Flavobacteriia bacterium
TCCTCGATGCCCGTGACCTTGCCCTCGGTGTCGTTGTTTTGGATGTAACGAAGTCCGCCTGCCAAACTGAGTCCGTTTTTCCATTTGCGCTTCAGCTCGAGTTCTGTGAAGTTCTTGTCGAGAACAAAACCCTCGGTTCGAAATCTTTGCTCGTGGTGCAGCTGGATGCTGTAACGGGGAAGGAATTTGTACTTCACCCCCACACCGGTCCAGAGCTCCTGTGCTGTGTTACTGGCTTCGTTCTCCTGCCCGCGGAGCCCTGAAGTACAAAGCACAGAGCAAAGAAGGAGACCGAAAGACCTCAAGATCGTGAAAGGGCGTGGCATCCGGTCAATCATTCTCATTAAAATCTGCGGAATGCTGCTGATTGCTGTGATAAAAGATCCTGACCTGAGCCGTATCGTCCAAAAAATTGATCTTCCCGACTTCCACTCTTTGGATAGAGAGTCCGGTGCGCCGCTCCAACTCCGCTTTGAGCTCGGCCTCCCTTCCCTTGCGAATCAGCTCAATGTCTTCAAAGAGGATCAGCTTCTGGGTTTCACTGCGCACCTGCCAGCCGAATTCCAGAAAATAGGTAAGCCCGAAGATGAAGGTGTTCACGATCCCCAGCTCGATCATGGAGATCTTCTTGGATGCCAATGCATTCACCACACTCAAGCCGATGACCAGGAAGAGATAGGTCATCTCCCGGATATCGATCTGACTGGTACGGTAACGGATGATGCTGAAAATGGCAAAAAGGCCCAGCCCCATGCCCGTATCGATGTCCAGTTTTTTCAGGGAAAAGCAAATGAAAAAGACGATCGAACCCAAAAGGTAGTAGGTGAACAGATAATCCTTCCGCCTGGACACCCGATAGTAGGTGAAGCGAATGATGAGGGTGAGGAAAAAGATATTGATGCCCAGCCGCAGCAGCATCTTGTAGACATCCTCGTCGAACCAGATGATATTCATGCGTGATTGATCTTATCGATTTTCATAAGCTTATTCTTGAACCTGTTGTGTTTCAGCTTCTCTTGTCCGTGGGTCTTGATCAGCCCGATGCAGTATTTGCTGATGTTGAACGGGCGTATCTGCTGCCTGCGCAGGGCTTTGTAGACCGCGGTCTTTCGTGAAGCTTTGGCCTGCTTGAGTTCTAGGATGACCAGATCTCCGAGCTGCTCATCCACCCCGTTGTGGCTGAATTCAATATTGAGGTCCAACGTCACTCGTTCTGCTTGATGCTTGGAGACCAATGTAATGCGTTGGTACCGATTCAACAGCTTTTGCTTCCACCCCGAGGGGTCGATCCCTGCGCGCTGCAGAAAACCCGCTTCCGTATCCCCGAGCTGCGCCACGTCGCTCTCAAGCTGCATGCGGCGTTTGTCTATCCGTCCGTTGTCCTTTCGTTTGAGCTCGAAGAAATTCAAATCGGAGTCCACGTATTTCCGAAAACGCAGCTTGTACCTCTTCTTCCGTCTGCGGTGGTGTTCGTGATAACAGTGCAGGGCTTCAGTATCCAAATAAGCAGTCTGATAGGACGATATGCGCTTTCCCGAGACCTCCAAGACGGAATAATCGGCATAGAGCTGCTCGAGAAGTTCGGGCAACTGGCGCACGGATAAGATGAACTTGGTTTCCACCCGCTCCATCAATGCCGAAGCGCCCAGCTCTTCCAGAGAGATCGGGTCAAATGCCGACAGGCAGGCCGGGATGTCCTTTGATTCTTTCATCTGCTCTGCGCCCTTTGATCGATGATGCCCGCCGAACTCAGTCGATAATTTCCATTTGCAGCTGTTTGATGCATTATTGATGTGTCTTTTTGCCCATACAGGACATTCAAGGATACACTTCTTTCTACTGCAAAGAAAAATTGGAAGGGGATCAACGATCGATCTGTTTCAAACAGAACTCGTCCTACTGCGTCAATTAGGACTTGTTTAGCACATCCCAATACTGCCTTTTCTATTGCCAAATTGGAGACGCAGCCCATAAGCATCGGCAAAATTTATTCCTTAATGAAGGGCCTTGTGCCGACAGCCGAACTCAGTGGCCACCCAGGCCTTGTTCAGCCCTTGCGTATCCAGGCCACGTATATTTTGCCCGGCCAGTCCGTTCGAGACGTCAAAACTCACCCAAAACGAGCCATCCCAGAACGCCACGCCGCCAACACCCATATAGCCCACATAGATCGTGGTCCAAATACGGCCCAGACCGTCTACGGCCAGGTCGACCACTGGACTGAGGGTATCCGGCGGTGGAAGCATGTACATGATCGTATAGTTGGTCACTGCATTCGATGAATGCAACACGGTCATTCCGCTCGATGTGCCGATCCATTTATCGTCGTTCAGAATCAATTGTATTCCGCGTTTTAACGATCTACTTGATGCATCTGAGGGAGCAGTTCGCTTTGCAGGCTTTCTTCAAAGGAACGAATACTGCGCGACGGATGAGCAGATGAGGACGACCGAATTTCTCTTGAGCTGAGTACCGTTCCAAAGTACCTTTGGCCATTGTGCGTTTGCTTGAAGACATAATTACCCGATACGCTTTTCTATGTGCGGTATAGTCGGATACATTTCGGACAAAAAAGCGCATTCGCTGGCTCCGGCCCTGGCCTCCATTCACCATCGAGGGCCAGATGCTCAGGATAGTCAAACAGGCAAGCTCGATTCGGGACAGCATTTCGGTTTGGGCCACACCCGTCTGTCCATCATCGATCTGGATCCTCGTTCCAATCAGCCCTTCCTTTCGGAAGACCAGCGATACAGCCTGGTATTCAACGGCGAACTGTACAATTTCAAGGAGCTCCGATCCATTCTGGAGAAAGAACGAGGCATTGAATTCCAAACCACTGGCGACACTGAAGTCCTCTTCCAATGGCTCATGGCCTATGGCACGGATCGACTCTCTGAGCTCGATGGCATGTTCGCCTTCGCATTTATGGACAAGCAGGAAGAAAAACTCCTGTTGGTACGCGATCCGCTGGGGATCAAGCCGGTCTATTGGTCCTTGAAAGACGGTGAATTCATCTTTGCCTCTGAGATCAAAGCCCTTTGGACCTTTGAAGGATCGGCGCCCGAACCCGATCGTTCCCTCTTTGCGGAGTACCTGCTGAACGGATTCATCTACGAACCAGAAACCGGGTTCAAAGGCGTACAAAAAGTGTTTCCCGGAAGTTGGCTCGAACTCGATACAGCACAAATGAAGGTGCAGACCACTTCCTATTGGAAGGGCACCGAATATGCGCAAAACAGGGCACA
>CATILC010000129.1 GCA_949516455.1 Flavobacteriia bacterium
CTCAAAAGCGGCATCGCCGTAGCGAAAAGCTCGGTCTGAAGATGAGACCATGGCCTTGTCTTCAGGCTGTAGGGCTCCGTTCCAATTGATCATGAGGCAAAATTACGTTCAGGCGATGGAGCAAAAAAAAGCCCCGCAAATGCGGGGCTGTGCAAAATAAAGTTCGGCCTTTATTGAACCGTGACCTTGCGGAAGGTGGATCCTTGTTCGGTACGAACGGAAAGCAGATAAACACCTGCACGCAGATCGAGAAGCTCAATGCGCTCTGCATCTGATGTTCCGCGTACCACGCGGACCGTCTTGCCGGTGATGTCAAGCATTTTGATCTCGACGATCGGACCGGAGAAACTGCGAACATTCAGGTGATCGTTGGCTGGGTTCGGATAGATCCGCAGATCGATCTCCGCAGGAGCGATCTCTTCAGCACCCATACCAATGCCCATGACAGTGGCCATCCGTGGAATGAAGTAGCCCATGACCGTATCGATGTATGCACGGGATTGCGCCTTGAGGTTCGGGTTGGTCTCGTTGGCACTCAGCGGATCGGAAGGATCCCAATAGTCCCAAGGATTCGAATTGACAGCAAAAGGCAGCGCAGGATCTGCCGGCGGGATGTTCATTGTATAGAGACCCTCGTACTGACCCACATTGGAAGGATTGCTCAGCGCCTTCTGGGTGTAGACGTCATTGTAGCCCGCATTCACGAAGATCGAGTTGTTGCCTGTGATATTGGCACTCTTCACAGCGGTATGGCTTCCGGCCACATCCACCACATCCCAGAATTGACCAGCTACAGGAACACGTACCATTCCTCTGTAGTAAGGAGCAAAGAAGTCGTAGCGGCAGTGCACACTGACAACTGGCGTTTCTCCAGCATCGGACCACGCACTGTCACCAAGAGCTCCGCCCATGTTCATTACGAGACTCACCTGGTCGGGTACGCCCGCATAGTTCTCAATATTTCGACCGGGTTGAGAAAAATCGATCAAAGGAAGACCGGTGGTCGGGTTGGTACCACTGATGGTAGCTGCTCCCCCGAATCCGTTCCAGTCACCGATGACGGCTGTATCCACATAAGGATCGCCTACTCCAACTGTTCCACCCAGAATACCCACAGTATCTGTGTACTGGAACTTGGTCGGCGCAGTAACTTCACTCAGATCACTCAGCGCACCGTAGGCCAAAGTGATGTATCCTCCGGATCCCTGACCGATGAGCATTACATTCATTGGATCAACGTGGAATGGATCGATGGCGGGCAAGGTAGGCAGTTGAACCTGCTTGGAAGCGCGAACAAAGCGTACGGCCGTCTTGGCATCCTGTACTGCATTGTAGACAGCCATCAAATTCGAACCTCTTCTGAGGTCGAGATTCTGGGTGTTGGTGGCCTGCCATCCTAAGCGATAGGTCGCTGAGATCGCTACGTAGCCTTTTTTGGCCAGTCGCTGGCAGATCTCAACGGCCGCTGAATCCTTCTGCCATCCCAGAGGGGATGCAAGCCCTTTGGGCAGGAAACTTCCCGTATGGAA
>CATILC010000130.1 GCA_949516455.1 Flavobacteriia bacterium
AGCAAGCCTGAGCCTTTGCTGGTAAAAGGACCCAGGCCCCGCAGGGAAAGGGCGAAAATATTGCCCCACATGATCGAGTGAAAAAAGCCTGCAGCCACCAGTGCCCAGGCTCCTGCAGCTGTTCCGAATCCAGCGATCGCCACGCAAACCGATGCACCGATCGCAAATAGGAACAACACCTTCTGGGCGGGTGCTTTTGGAAAAACAAGCGGCATCAGTAAACGACCCACCATCAATGCGCCCCAATAGTAGGAGAGGTAGACCGCACCATCGGCTCTGCTGATCCCGCGGACATCACCGAGATACAAGATCAAAAAAGTAGCTACACAGACCTCAACGCCCACATATAGGAATATGGCCACTGCCCCGCGCAGCAGATGAGGGTGTGCCCAATAGGACCCGTCAGCGTGATCCGTTGCGCGGGTCGGAACCACTTCCGGAAGGCGTACCATCCAAAAAAGGAGCGCCGCCGCGCTCAACAGGATACCGATCCAGAAATAGACCTCATTTAGCCTGTCCAAACGAGCCGCTTCATCCAAAGCCTCCATGCCTTCGAGGATGGCCCAGGCGCCAAAGAGTGGTGCAAGGACTTTGGCCAGCGCATTGAATCCCTGAGCTGTATTGAGGTAATTGCTTCCCGATCCGGTGCCTCCCAGGGCCACCATATACGGATTGGCTGCAACCTGCAAAAGCGTGACGCCAGCAGCCAAAGCAAAAATGGCGATCAGGAAGTAGAGGTACTCAGCGTACACGCCCGCTGCTATGAATCCAAAACTCCCAAGGGCCATGACGGCCAGACCCAGAGAGATCCCTTTTCTGTATCCGACTCTTTGCAGGATGCCCGCCGCCGGAAAGGAGACAACGAAAAAGGCGATGAAAAAGGCAAACTGTACGAGGGCCGCCTGAAAATTACTGAGCTCAAAGAGGTCCTTCAGGAAGGGGATGAGCGCCCCATCCATCTCGGTCAGGAAACCCCAAATGAAAAACAATCCGGTCATCCAGACCAAGACCCAAGTAGGGGCCTGTGTACGCACTGAACCTTGTTCCATGGATCCTTTGAAGTGGTTGTTCAAGGTACACTTGATCAGAAGATTGGGCTGCCACCCGTTCCCGATCGATCAGGACTTTATGTTCTTCTCATACAGCTCGATCCACTGCTGGCTGTTCATCTTGCCCACCAACTCCCCTATGAGCTCAAGTGGCACCTGCTCGGCCTTCTTGAATCGAATGCAGCTCTTTCCCATATCGAGCTTGCGCTGGCTGTGCTTTGGGAACTCCGAAGTAAACCACTCCATCAATTTTGGTGAAGCGTAAAGACCCATATGGTACAGCCCCATGTGGTTCTTTTGAGAGGCGATGCTAATGAATGGAAGCGGCAACTTGGGGTCGCAGTGGTAACCTGCCGGGTAAACAGAATGAGGCACGACATAGCCGATCATCCCATAGGACATGGCCTCCACGATGCCCTCATCCGGAAGATGATCCAGAATGGTTCGCCGCAATGCGCCCATGATCTCCTTGCGCTCAGGCGGAAGTTGTTCCAGGTATTCTTCAGGGGTGGAAGCGGTGATTCGCATGGTTCAGATATCTGTTTGGCTGCTGAAATCCTCCGAACGTGGGATACGGTCGAATGCTGGTCTGTATTTCTCCGGAGGCGTGGTCAGCTTTCGCTTATTCAGATCGATCCATGCACAGGAAACTTCGAGTCGCGCGCAAAAAACTTCGCCTTTGAAGAATTCGTGCCGAAAGGCGAAGCGACCCAGATCATTTGAAAGACCCATCAATTGTGCTTTGATATGTGCTTGGTCCGATGATCGGATCTCTCGCCGAAATGTGCAAACCTCCTTGAACAGGACCGGACCAAAGCCCATGGCGGCAAGCTCCTGAATGCCCAGGCCCACTTCGTGTAGCATCCCTATACGCTGGCTCGCAGCAAGATCGTAATACACCGAGTGCTTCATATGGCCCACGGGATCGAGATCGGACCAGCGCAGATCGATCGGTTTGATTCCATTCATTCTTCCTGGCTTTTGGCTGTAAGGAGCAAGGTCGTCCCCGCGAACAAGGAGAGCGTCTCATTGGTCTGCTCCATGCGATCGCAACGCTCAAGTGTTTTTTGAAACAAAAGCTCTCGTTGCATCAATCCCTCGCAAAACATTTCCGTAGAAAAGACCGGGCCGATGCGCATGCCGCCTGACGGATCGGTGGTCTGGCAAGTTGCGCCCATTTGATTGCAGCCTGCATAGGCACTCAGCCGTTGCTGCTCCCAATCGATCTCCAATGTGATCTCCTTGGACGGGCCCGTTTCTTCCGGCCAATCCACCACCACCCAGCGTCCTGAGACAGGCTCTGGGTGCAGCTGAACATCACTTTCGGGAAGCCCTCTGCAGGAAGAGAGGAGAAGCAGAATAAAGATCGATCGAAATAGCCGCATCAGCTGCGCAGACCCAAGGTATCATTCGCCGCATTGAGTTCAAAGAGCTGTGCCGGCTTGTGCAAAACACCCTTTTGCTTTTCATCCAAGGGAGTGACCACCCGCTCTTTGATCACTTTCTTCCTGAAGTTCCTTTTGTCGAGCTTCCGGTTCAGTATGATCTCATATAGATTCTGCAGCTGGCTCAAAGTGAATTTCTCCGGCAGCAACTCGAGGCCTACCTGATAGACTTCAAAATCTCTGCGCAGCACCTCGATGGCCTCCTCCATGATCTCGTTGTGATCGAATCCCAACTGAGGGATGTCCTGCACATCCTGCCAAAACACCTTCTCGGCAAATGAACTGGCCGCGGGCTCAAAATTGTCCATTCGCACGAATGCGTAGTACGCGACGGTGACCACTCGAGTGGCCGGCTTTTTCCGGTAGCTCTCCAACCAGGCCAGGTCCTTCGGGTTCCGCAGGCGATCTGGATCACCAAAGGTTTTGAACTGCTTTAGAAAGATGCCGTCCAGATTGGTGAGTTCCTTGAGTACCCGTCCCGCGGCCTCGTCCAGGCTCTCTTCTTCCCAAACATGATCGCCCGGAAGTGCATTCTGCACTTTGTCTCCCAGACGCTCGTAGCTCTGTTCGATGAGCAGCACATTCAGTTTTTCGTTATCGAAACCGAAAACGACGCAGTCGCAGGAAACGTGTGGATTGACTGTTGGCTTTTGGCTCACTCTGGTGAAAAATGATTTTGTTGAACCAAATATAACTTTTCGTTGGACGAACAGATACCGTCCGCTTTTGTCTTTTCCAATAGAACTATCGGTCTAATTTTGCCGATTCTGAAAATGAAGAGACTGGGAGTTTTAACCTCCGGAGGAGATGCGCCGGGAATGAATGCAGCCATCAGAGCAGTTGTGCGAACAGCTGCATTTCATGGAAAGCAAGCCGTTGGCATCCGAAAAGGATTTCAGGGCCTGATCGATGGGGAGTGTATGGAACTGAATGCCCGTTCTGTCCGAAACATCCTGAATCAGGGCGGCACTTTTTTGAAATCGGCTCGCTGCGCGCAATTCCGAAATGCCGAAGGTCGAAAGAAGGCCTTTCAGCAGATCGAAAAGGCCGAGATCGACGCCCTGGTGGTGATCGGTGGGAATGGAAGCTTTACGGGTGCTCATTTGCTCCACAAAGAATTTGGCCTTCCTGTCATTGGCATCCCTGGAACGATCGACAATGACCTTTTCGGAACAGATTATACCCTGGGATATGACTCTGCGACCAATGTCGTAGTGGAATGCATCGACAAGATCCGCGACACGGCCAGCTCGCACAACCGACTCTTCTTTGTGGAAGTGATGGGCAGAGACACTGGCTTCATTGCCCTGCGTACAGCAGTAGCCACCGGCGCGCTGGATGTAGTGCTTCCGGAAAAGAACTCATCCATGGATGAACTGATCAGTGAAGTGGAGAAGAGTTTCGCCAACCGCAAGACCTCCAATATCATCATTACTGCAGAAGGAAATCACTTGGGCAACACCTACGACATTTCCAAGAAGATCGTAGAGCGGTTTCCACATATCGATACCAAAGTCACCATCCTGGGCCACCTGCAAAGAGGTGGAGCGCCCAGCTGCATGGACCGCATTCTGGCAAGTAAGCTTGGTGTATCTGCTGTCGAGGCCGTTTTGGAAGGAAAAAGTGATGTAATGTGCGGAGTAGAAAACCAGGATGTGACCTTCACTCCACTTGAAAAAGCCATTTCCCAAAAGGTCGAGTTGAACATGGACCTCTTGCGGATATCCAGAATTCTAGCAACATAAAACCATAGAACCAATGAAAAAGATAGCGATCAATGGATTCGGTCGGATCGGCCGGCTCACCTTCAGGCAACTGCTTAACAGAGACGGCGTTGAGGTTGTGGCCATCAACGACCTGACAGATCCCAAGACCCTGGCACATCTGCTCAAGTACGATTCTGCTCATGGACGTTTTGATGCCGAGATATCCGTAGAGGGAAATACGCTGATGGTCAACGGCAAAAGCATCCATATTTCAGCGATCAAGGATCCCGCAGAGCTCCCATGGAAATCCATGAATATCGATGTGGTCCTCGAATGCACGGGAATTTTCCGTGACCGAGAGGGAATGGGCAAGCACATAGAGGCGGGTGCACGGAAGGTTCTGCTCTCTGCGCCGGCAAAAAAAGGCATTCCCACATTTGTACTGGGCGTCAATGACCATTTGATGACCGCTGAAGATGACCTCTTGAGCAATGCATCCTGTACCACCAATTGCCTCGCGCCAATGGCGAAGGTGTTGCATGAGCAGTTCGGCATCGTCAAGGGCTACATGACCACCGTTCATGCCTACACTTCAGACCAGCGCATACAGGACGCCCCACATTCAGATCTGCGCAGGTCACGTGCAGGGGCTGAGAACATCATCCCCACCAGTACTGGTGCCGCTGTTGCAGTTGGGCTTGTACTTCCTGAGCTCGCTGGAAAATTGGACGGCATGGCCATGCGCGTTCCCACGCTGACAGGCTCAGTGACAGACCTCACTGTTGAACTCGAACGTGAAGCAACAGCAGAAGAAGTGAATGCGGCCATGAAAGCTGCTGCTTCCGCTGAGCTGAATGGCATCCTTGAGTACAGCGAAGATCCCATCGTTTCTTCGGACATCGTAGGCAGCCCTTATTCCAACATCTTCGATGCGCCACTTACTTCAGTCATGGGGAACCTGGCCAAGGTCATCGGATGGTACGACAACGAAGCTGGCTATTCGGCGCGCCTGGCGGACATGTGCATCAAACTCACCAACCTCTGACAGAACACCCAGGACAGGCGGCCTTTTTAGGCCGCTCTTCGGGCTTTAACAGAACTTTAAGTTGGGGCCAGCCAACAATGGTCTGAAAATTGCCGTTAAAATTTTTGTTCAATTATTCCAACGCATTGTCTAAACAGTGCGTTACAATGTTGAACTTCATTCAGCGGCGGAGTTCTTTTTGGTTTTCTCTTAGGTTAGGTTTATCGTCTTCCCGCTGAAATAAGGCCCCGCAGTCGCGGGGCTTTTTTTATTCGTCGTAACTGACCACCACTTTTTCTGAAGTGGGCAGCGCCTGGCAGGTCAACACATAGCCCTCTTCCACTTCCTCATCTTCCAGCGCGTAGTTCATCTCCATATCTGCCGTGCCCTCGAGTACTTTGGCCCGACAGGTGCAACAAACTGCACCCTTGCAGGCAAACGGCACATCGGCACCGGCATCCAGCGCCGCGTCCAGCACGGTTTTCCGATTTCCACTCATCTCAAAGTGCGTTTCATCCGAATCGAGGATGACCGTCACTTGGGCTTTCAGCTTTTTGTCGTGCTGCTTTTCTTTTTTCTCAGCGGCGGGCTTTTTGACCATTGGTGCGGAAAAGAGCTCGAAGTGGATGCGCTCTTTGGCCACCCCCATATCGGTAAGGGCGCCCTGAATTTTCTCGATCATCTCTCCCGGCCCGCAAAGGAAATATGCCCGGATGCTCGCAGGATCAAAAAAGGTTTTTCCAAATGCCATACACTTTTCGGCGTCGAGTCGGCCTTTGAGCAAGTCACTTCCCTGGTCTTCCCGACTCAGAATGTGGTGCACCTCCAGGCGGCCCATGAATTCGTTTTTCAGATCGTCCAGCATTTCTTTGAAGATCACCGACTGACTGTTCCGGTTTCCATAAAAAAGATGAAAATGACTGTCGGGCTCCTGCTTGAGTGTGGTGCGGAGAATGCTCATGACCGGAGTGATGCCCGAACCAGAAGCGAACGCCACATATTGCGAACCAGCCTCTGTTCCAAGCGGCACATGGAACGAGCCTCTTGGGGTCATGGACTCCAACTCATCTCCCGTCTGTAACTCGCGATTGGCAAAAGTGGAAAAACGTCCCCCTTCAACCTCTTTGATCGCCACGCGTAACTCACCGTCCAGCGGACTGCTGCAGAGAGAATAGGATCGTCTGACCTCCTCTCCGGAAATGGTCTTTTTGAATGTGAGGTACTGCCCCTGGATGAAGTGAAAGTCCGCTTGGCGTTCTTCGGGAACGTCCAGCAGCACCGATACGCAGTCTTCGGTTTCTCGCCTAACTTCCTTGACCTGCAACCGATGGAAAGCGGACGAGTCAGTCTTTTGCTCTGCCGATTTTGTCCAATCACTTTCTGATGAGCGTTTCTTAAAGAAATTCCACATGATGAGGGGGATTCAAATATTCTCAGTTCAAATAAACACTTTGTCCTCATTAATCGTTTTCCCCATAGCCAATAAATTTGCAGAAGAATCCCCCGCGCTATGGAGACAATAAATTTTGAAGATCGATTTCAGGAATATGTGGACTCGGAACAAAAGGTGGAGCCCAAGCACTGGATGCCCGAACCCTACCGAAAGACCCTGATCCGACAGATCTCTCAACACGCGCACAGCGAGGTGGTCGGGATGCTTCCTGAAGCCAATTGGATCAGTCGCGCCCCTTCGCTCAGACGCAAGGTGGCCCTGCTGGCAAAGGTCCAGGACGAGGCAGGCCATGGATTGTATCTCTACAGCGCAGCAGAAACCCTTGGGGCGGATCGTTCCGATCTTGTGGGTGACCTCTTGAGCGGAAAAGCAAAATACTCATCCATTTTCAACTACCCCACGAGAAGCTGGGCCGATATTGGCGCCATTGGCTGGCTGGTGGACGGTGCGGCCATCGCCAACCAAGTCATGCTGTGCCGAACATCTTACGGGCCGTATGCCCGCGCAATGGTCCGCATTTGCAAAGAGGAAAGCTTTCATCAACGCCAGGGATACGAGATCATGCTCTCCCTGTGCAGGGGAACAAAGGAGCAAAAGGAAATGGCTCAGGATGCCCTCAACCGCTGGTGGTGGCCATCATTGATGATGTTTGGCCCAACCGATAAGGAATCCACCAATTCTGCCCAAAGCATGAACTGGAAGATCAAGCGCAAATCCAATGATGAACTGAGGCAGGAATTCATAGATAAGACGGTACCTCAAGCCGAATTCCTCGGACTTACGATCCCGGACGAGCATCTCGAGCTGGACGAAAAAACGGGCCACTATCAATTCGGACCCATCGATTGGGAAGAATTCTATCAGGTATTGAAAGGCAATGGCCCCTGCAACAAAGAGCGACTGGAAGCACGCAACAAAGCCCATGATGATGGCCGCTGGGTGCGGGAAGCCGCCAACGCATTTGCCAAGAAAACGCTGGAAAGAAAAGGCGAAAACTCCGCAGCCTGATTGGGAGAACGCGATCAAAGAAGCATAGATGAGCGACACCGATAACTGGAAGATCTGGGAGGTCTTCGTCCGAAGCAAGAATGGACTGAGCCACAAGCACGTGGGCAGCCTGCACGCACCGGATGCAGAAGTGGCGCTGAAAAACGCCCGCGATGTCTACACCCGCAGAAGCGAGGGAAACAGTGTTTGGGTGGTTCCTTCTGAAGCGATCACCGCCAGCGCGCCTGAGGAGAAAGAGGCCCTTTTCACCCCCGCGGATGACAAAGTTTATCGGCATCCGACCTTCTATGAGATTCCCGATGACGTAGGGCATATTTGAACGGCGCCACATGGAAAACCCCCTCCTCTCCTACACGCTCTTCCTTGCTGACAATTCGCTCATCACCGGGCAACGCCTATCCGAATGGTGCGGGTATGGCCCGATCCTGGAGCAGGACATTGCGCTCTCCAATATCGCCCTAGACCATCTTGGACAAGCGCGTATGCTGCTGCAGTATGCCGCCGAACAAAAAGGCGAGGGGTGGACAGAAGACCGCCTGGCCTACTTCAGAGACGAAAAGAACTTCCGCAACCTATTGATGACCGAATTGCCCAAAGGCGATTGGGGCTACACTGTGATGCGGGCCTTCCTTTACGATACCTACCACTTTTACGAAATGACCGGCTTGCTTCAAAGCAAAGACGAGCAGCTGCGGGCCATCGCCCAAAAGGCCATCAAAGAGATTCGCTATCATGCGCAGTGGTCGGCCGAATGGGTCATTCGCCTCGGAGACGGAACGGAGGAAAGCCATCAACGTGTCAAGGGCTCGCTGCTTGAATTATGGCCATTCACCGGTGAGTTCTTTGAGACCGATGAGGCCGCAATTGAACTGAACGGCCGTGGCATTGCGCCCAACTATGCCCACATCCGAACCCAATGGAAAGCCAAAGTTGAAGAGGTCCTCGAACTGGCCACGCTCGAACGACCAGAAGATGGATGGATGCAGTCCGGAGGACGCAATGGAGCGCATACCGAACACATGGGCTATCTGCTGGCGGAGATGCAGCACATTCCGCGTTCCTATCCCGATGCTCAATGGTAAACGCTTCTCCTGAAGGAGCGGACTCCGATGTGATCCTTCAATTGCTGGGGCAGGTCAGTGATCCTGAGGTTCCCGTTCTCAGCATACTCGATCTGGGCATCGTGCGTTCCTGGAGACAGGATGAAAACGGTGTGGAGGTGGTCATCACCCCGACCTACTCCGGATGTCCGGCCATGGATACGATCGAAGCCGATATTCGAAAGACCTTCTTGGAAGCGGGCTACCCGAGTTTAGAGGTGCGAACGGTCCTCGATCCGCCCTGGACCACCGATTGGATGAGCGCAGAAGGCAAAGAAAAACTTCGCGCCTATGGAATTGCGCCTCCGGAGTCCAAATCGGCGGACAAGCGCACTCTTTTCGGGAAGGAAGAAACAGTGCGCTGCCCACACTGCAGGTCTCTTGAAACTGAGGTGGTCAGCATGTTCGGTTCAACTGCCTGCAAGGCGCTGTATCGCTGTAAAGATTGTTTGGAGCCTTTCGACTATTTTAAATGCATCTGAAAAGACCCCAACATGAGCTCATTCATTCAAAAGGAACAAAAGGGCAAAGTGCTGGATATCCGGCTCAACCGACCCGATAAGTTCAACAGCTTTGTTCGGCAAATGGCCTTGGATCTACAGGCTGCTCTGGCTGAAGCACAGGAAAATGAGGAATGTCGCGCGGTCCGGATCATCGGTTCTGGCAAGGCTTTTTGTGCCGGACAAGATCTGGTCGAAGCCACCCATCCTGAGGGTCCTGCCCTGTCGAAGATCGTTTCCGAGCATTACAATCCCATCATCAGGGCCATGCGCAAGCTCGAAGTTCCGATCGTTTGTGCGGTCAATGGAGTGGCGGCAGGCGCTGGAGCCAACATCGCTCTGGCCGGAGATGTAGTGGTAGCTGCCCGCTCGGCGAGCTTCATTCAGGCATTTTCGAAGATCGGGCTCATCCCCGACAGCGGAGGCACCTACACCCTGCCCCGTTTGATCGGCTTTCAAAAGGCCTCTGCGCTGATGATGCTTGGTGACAAAGTGCCTGCGGAGGAGGCAGAGCGCATGGGAATGATATACAAGGTCTTAGAAGACGAGCAACTGGAAGAAGAGAGTCTGATGCTCGCGAA
>CATILC010000131.1 GCA_949516455.1 Flavobacteriia bacterium
CTGAAAGACCCCGAGCTCGATCAGGTTCTGCTTTTTTCGCGCACCAAGCACGGAGCCGATCGCATCGTACGCGACCTGCGCAAACGACAGATCCTCTGTGCGGCCATTCATGGCGATAAGACCCAGGGGCAGCGTCAAAGGGCGCTTAGTGAATTCAAAGAAGGGCGCATTCGCGTGCTGGTGGCGACAGACATCGCCGCCCGAGGGATCGACATTGAAAAGCTCGGCTACGTCATCAATTTCGACATCCCCAACGAATCCGAAACCTATGTGCATCGGATCGGCCGCGTCGGGCGGGCGGGTGAAAAAGGCATTGCCCTCTCTTTGTGCGAACCCGAAGAGAATGCCTACATCCGAGACATCGAAAAACTCATCGGCAAGAAGATTCCGCTGAACCAGGACCACCCCTTTCCCCAAACGGACAAACCCATGACCAAGGCGGAAAAAGCCGAGTTTGAAAAAGAAAAGCAGAGAAGGCGACAAGAATTCTTTGCCAACCGCAACAAGAACAAATCAAGGAAACGAGGCTTTCCTAAAAAGAAATAACCACCAAACACCAGCCTATGGGAAGATCTCAAGAATCCTTCGGGAAAAAAGAGCGCGAAAAGAAGCGTCAGAAAAAACGCGAGCAAAAGAAGTTGCTCAAGGAAGAACGCAAAGCCAACGCCAATAAGGGCGCTGATCTGGACAGCATGATCGCCTATGTCGATGCCTACGGAAACCCCACAAACACCCCGCCGGACCCCACTGTAGAGAAAGAAGAAATCTCTGCTGAGAGCATCGAGATCGGAGTGCCCAAAAGGGAAAAGGAGGCCAAGCCTTTCGAAAAAACCGGGAAGGTCGCTTTCTTCGACACCTCCAAGGGCTACGGATTCATCAATGAGGAGATCTCAGGCGAACGCTTTTTCGTCCACGTCACCGGGCTGATCGACAGCATTCAGGAGAACGATCAGGTGCGCTTTGAATTGGAAAAAGGACCCAAGGGTCTGAATGCGGTGAAGGTGGAGAAGATCTGAACCCCTTCGCAACAAGCTGAAGCCTCTGGGCGCAGCATGCACTGAGAATTTTTTACATTGAACGCTCGAAAAATATCGAGTCATGAAAAAATCATTGCTTTTTCTGTTTGTATGTGCGGTATTCAGCCTATCGGCTCAAACCGAACAGCGCGCCGAAGTGATCCAAGCTGACGCGGTTCAGAGTACAGAGGATCTGTCTGTTGCCGAAAACACAACAAAGCCAGTGCAGGCCAAAAAAGCCTCCTGCTGCAGTAAGAAATCAAATGCATCTTCCTGCTCTTCCAGCAAAAGCGCGAAGGTTGAGACAGCGGCAACTGAAGCCAAAGGGGCCCAGACAGCAGCCGTTCAGTCCCCGGTAAAAAAGAAGGCTTGTTGCAGCAAGGGCAGCAGCAAATCAGGCTGCAGCAGTTCAGCCACCGCTCAGGTACGCTCCAAGACTGAAGATGCTGAAAAAGAAACCTCTGGAACAGAACAGTAGGCTGGAGGTCGATTTCCTTCAGACTGCCTGAGGTAAGCACCGAACCAATAGAAAAGCCGCTCCCAACAAGCGGCTTTTTTGTTGAATGAAACCTTCTGTAGGTAGTTGCCTTGCCAAAACGAAATATCAATTCCCGCGACTCAGCAGGAACACCACTGACTCGCCCTGTTTCAGGCGGGAACCGACCGAATGAGACTGCTCAGAATCCAGGAGCTGAGCACGGAATGTATTCGGGGCAATGCGCCCCTCATTTTTTGCAACTATGCTGATGCGGCAGGTATCGCCTTCCATCCTGAAGCGAAAATTTTTCTTTTGTGCACGGACCTCCTGATCGGCAGCGTACAGCGTGCCATTCAAATAGATATCGATGAGGTCCCCATCCACATCGCTGAAATCCCAAATGGCGATCCGAATGTATTCGCCCGACCAATGAATGTGTTCGACCTTCTTTACTTCGCCGGGCGGCGGCTCAAGCCGGGCCCGTTTCTCATTGATCTCAGTCGGTGGTTTCGTGGATGCCAGATCTGCGGCTATGGAAACAGAATCGAGGATCTTCCTGATCTTTTTAGGATTCTTTTTGATCACCTGCTCGAGCATCTCCGGACTGGCCAGGACGATCGTCCCCTCCGCACAAAGTGAGCTGTCTGGGAAGTAGCCGACGAATCGTCCCTCGTACACGGCCTTGGAACCCTCCTCCTTCCACGACATGTCGGGCACCTGCACATAACAAAACTCCTGTTCATCTGCATCGGAGCGCGTGAAGAGATTCTCCACTTCCCGGAAGGAAAGCCGTTCCTTCTCAAAGTCTACCTGGCCAACGATCCTGGACTTGGTCCGGTCCTGGCTGAAAAAATTGGTCACAGAAGTTCCCTCAAGCCTGCCTTCCTGGTCCACTTCGAATTTGATTTCGAGGGGAATAAGGTCGCTTCCTTCTGCCCGAAGCGTGCCCACCAAACGGTAGTCTTTCGTCTGTGCATGCAGCAATCCGCACAAACTGGTGAATAAGATGAGCCATCGTCTCATGAAGCAAAAGTAGATTTCCACTATTATTGAGGACTAATCAAAACCAAATTCAATGAAAAAAGTACTTTTTAGCCTACTGGCCATGCTGGTCATTGGTGCAGGAACTGTGGAAGCCTCTTTCCCAGTCAAAAAATCGAATAAGGAGCAAACTGTGGAAGCCACTGTTGATGCAGACCTTGCGCTTGTTCAAGGCGAAGTTGTTGCCGACACAAGCGATGCTGGTGGATTCGATTCTGATGATTGGATCTTGCTCGCCCTGTGGTTTTTCCTGGGGGGATTTGCTGCCCACCGTTGGTATGCCAAAAAGCCAGTTGGCTGGAATCTCCTGTTCATCCTTACACTCGGTGGACTTGGAATTTGGGCCATCGTCGATCTGATCCAGATCCTTACTCAAGACTTTATGTGATCCGTCGAAAGACCGATCTGTCAAGCCGCTCCCAAAGAGCGGCTTTTTTTATTCCAATAAAAGCAGCGCTCAGGCTTCTATCTGCAGCCAGTAGCTTCCGCCGTGCCGCTCCACACCGGCTAGGTTGGGGTGGTCCCAAAGCGGTGCCAATTGGGCCGAAAGTTCAGCGTCTTCCGAAACGAAATAACAGGGAAACAGGCTGCGGTACTTGACCGGATCCAGCAGAACAAAAAGGGCGAGGCCGTACTGTTCAGAGTAGAACCGATCGCACATGAACTGAGGGTAATCGTAGGGAATGTAGATGTCGTGAAAGTGCACGATCACACCTTTTTTCAGTCGAGGCAAAATTTCCATAAAGACCACCAGCGAATCGGAATTGGGCAGGATGCGATGAGAGTTGTCGATGAACAAGATGTCGCCAGAGGTCAGTTCGTTTACCAGATCCAGCGAACACTCCTCAAAGGGCTGGCGCAGGACGCGATCTGAAAGTCCGTCGATCTCCACTCGAGGAAAGGGGTCGATGGAGACGATCTCCATTTCGGGATGTTGCTCCTTCTTGGCCTTGAAAGCCACTTTGGTCGAGTTGCCGCTGCCGATCTCCACATACTTTTTTGGCTTGTGCTTTGCGATCATGGTGTACAAGCCCGCTATGTCCAATCCAGGCAG
>CATILC010000132.1 GCA_949516455.1 Flavobacteriia bacterium
ATTCGGGCCTATGCGCCAGGAAGTGCTGAGGCAGAAAGCCTTTTGAGTACCTACCGTTCGATGATGCACGAAATGGCCGACATCCCGATGACCATCGGCGGAAAAGATGTTTTCACGGATGTCAAAGAAGAGATCCGTCCGCCGCACCAAAGAGAACATCTGCTCGGTCACTTCCACCGCGGACAGGCGGAACACGTTACTCAAGCCATTGATGCAGCACTGGCTGCGCGCGAAAAATGGAGCCGTATGCCCTGGGAGTCGCGGGCAGCGATCTTCCTGAAAGCCGCTGATCTTTTGACCGGACCGTTCAGGGACCGAATGAATGCGGCGACGATGCTGTGTCAGAGCAAAAACGCCTTTCAGGCAGAGATCGATGCGGCCTGCGAAATGGCGGATTTCTTTCGTTTCAACGTCAAGTACATGACCGACATCTACAAGGGACAGCCAGAATCTGTACCTGGCGTTTGGAACCGTTTGGAATACAGACCGCTTGAGGGTTTTGTGTTCGCGCTCAGTCCATTCAATTTCACTTCGATCGCGGCCAACCTGACGGCTTCGCCCGTTCTGATGGGAAATGTCACTGTTTGGAAACCAGCCAATACGCAGATATACAGTGCTCAAGTCATCATGGAGGTTTTCAAGGCAGCCGGACTGCCTGATGGCGTTGTGAATCTGGTCTTCGTTTCGGGACCGGTCGCTGGCGAGGTCATATTCGCCCATCCCGATTTTGCAGGGCTTCATTATACCGGATCCACCTCTGTATTCAAGGGTCTGTGGAAGAAGATCGGCAACCAGATCGACACCTTTAAGGCCTACCCGCGCATCGTTGGTGAAACAGGAGGAAAAGACTTTGTGGTGGTCCATCCGAGTACGCCGCCCCAAGAAGTGGTGACCGCACTGAGCCGAGGCGCATTTGAATTCCAGGGACAAAAATGTTCAGCGGCCTCGCGTGCATACCTTCCTTCAAGCCTTTGGCCTGCGATCAAGGAAGGCCTCATAAAAGATGTATCCTCCTTTAAAATGGGGCGTCCGGACGATTTCTCGAATTTCATCAATGCAGTGATCGACAAAAAGGCATTTGACAAGATCGCCTCCTACATCGACCACGCCAAGTCCTCACCCGATGCGGAGATCATCGTCGGTGGCGGTTGCGATGACAGCGAGGGATACTTCATTGAGCCGACTGTGGTGGTCACGAGCGACCCAAAGTACAAGTCGATGGTCGAAGAGATCTTCGGCCCCGTGCTTACGATCTATGTCTACGAGGATGCCGATTGGCACCGCACGCTGGAACTGGTGGATACCACATCGGAATACGCCCTGACTGGTGCGATCTTCAGCAGAGACCGCTACGCCGCAGAAGAGGCCACACGGATCTTAGAGAATGCCGCGGGCAATTTCTACATCAACGATAAGCCTACGGGTGCCGTGGTGGGTCAGCAGCCTTTTGGCGGTGCACGTGGTTCAGGTACCAACGACAAAGCGGGCTCTTATATGAACCTGCTGCGCTGGGTCAATGCCCGTACGATCAAGGAAACCCTGGTTCCGCCTACCGACTACCGATATCCGTTCCTGGGCTGATAAGAGACTTGTTCTTGGCTTGGAGGGCGGCGGATAAGGCGTCCTACGCCTTCATCTGAATGTTCTCCACGATGCGCAGCCCGTAGCCCTCTATGCCCACGCGCTTCATGGGGTGGTTGGTGAGCAGCCGGATGTTCTTTACGCCCAAATGGTGCAGTATCTGCGCCCCGACACCAAAGTCGCGGGCGTCTTTTGCAAAACTCACCTTTGGTTCTTGGCCTTCCGACCCAGATCCCTCCCTGAAGGCACGCAGCTGTTGCAGCAGGTCTTCTTCTCTGCACTTCTGATTCATGTAGACCAATACGCCTTTGCCCTCTTCGGAGACCCTGCGCAGTGCCCTTTCAAGCGAACCCACTTGGCCTGAGGTGAGCAGATGGAATACATTTCCCTGCATGGCTGCAGAATGCATTCGAACGAGCACCTCTTCGTCGGCTTCCCACTCCCCCATGCTCAAACTGATGTGCAACTGCTTATTGGTTCTTTGTTCAAATGCTTTGAGCTGAAAGGACCCGAACGAAGTGGACAGGGTGAATTCTTCCTTCAGATCGATCAGGGATTCTGTCTCCATCCGGTAGGCGATCAGATCTTCGATGGTGATCAACTTCAGGCCAAATTCCTGAGCAAATGCCCTGAGCTCTGGAAGACGCGCCATGGTGCCATCTTCATTCATGATCTCAACGATGACACCCGCGGGTTTCATCCCTGCCAACCGAGCCAGATCGATGGAAGCTTCCGTATGTCCCGAACGCCTGAGTACACCGCCTCTCTTGGCCTGAAGCGGAAAAATGTGCCCGGGACGCGCGAGGTCCTCCGGCCGTGTTGCATCGTCCACCAAGGACTGTATGGTCTTGGCCCGGTCGGAAGCGCTGATCCCAGTGGTCACCCCCTGACCGATCAGATCGACAGATACGGTGAAAGCCGTTTGGTGAAATTCTGTGTTGCGCTCAACCATCGGACTGAGATCCAATTCTTTACAGCGAGATTCCAGCAGCGGTGTGCAGATCAGCCCACGGCCCTTCGATGCCATGAAGTTGATCATTTCCGGGGTGACACATTCCGCCGCTGCCACAAGATCCCCCTCGTTCTCACGATTTTCATCGTCCACAACGATGACCATCCGTCCCTGACGGATGTCCTCCACTGCAGCCTCTATGGTGTCGAATGTCTTACTGATCTCGCTTGGTCGGTTCCCAGACATAGCCTCCCTTGTTTCGGATATGCAATATTAAGCCGTGCAGCAAGGCAATGTTCATCAACAGCCAATGCCGAATTGAACGCAAGAAAGGAATCTTTCGGCCCGTGGGAAGGAAGAGCAAAAGAAGGACAAGGCCGACGCTCAAACCCAAGCTTGAAGGCACATCTGCCAACCGACATTCCGCAAGCAGTGAAACGATCCCACCGAGCAGGAAAACCGGTGTCAGCCAGCGCAGGACCTTATGCGAGATAAAGGCATAGGCAACAGGACCGCCCTGAGAGAGTACCCGCGCCAGGAACCATTTGAGGTTTTGGAAATTCCCTTTGGAGATACGGACTTTTCTGCGGTATTCCTCGGCTTCCGAGTGGGATACTTCTTCGTAGGCGAGGGCACTTTGATTCCAAAGCACCTTTCCACCTTGGAGCAAAACGGACATTCCCACATAAAAGTCATCGACGATGGCCGAGGCCGGCAGGGCGGGCATACTTTCTTTTCGGATCAGATAGCAACTTCCCTCCAAGCCCATGACGGCTCCCCAGCATTTGGATTCATTTCTCTTGAGTCCGTTCTCAAAGCGCAGAAAGCGGTCTTCATCACTGGCCACTGGCGCGGCCGAATGTTCCAGATACCTGATCTCTGCACCTACCGCATCTGCCCCGTAACGATGGGCCTCCAGAACCAATTCACCGAAGCAATTCGGATGGTGCAGCACATTGGCATCGGTACAGACGAGCCAATCGCTGCGGGCTTCTTGTGCCAGTGCATGGAGGATGGCCGACTTGCCCTTGCGCTCAGGAAATTCGATCAATCGGAAAGAAGGATATCGCTCTTGCCACTCGGCCGTTATGGCCGCCGTCGCATCTGTACTCGCATCTGAACCGATCAGCACCTCCAGTTCCGTCAATGGGTAATTGGAATCGACGATGCTCTGGAATTTTCCGGGCAATACGGCGGCTTCATTCCGTGCAGCAATGAGCAAACTGAGCTTGGGCCGATGTTCAGAAGCCTCAGGGTCTTCTTTATTATATCCATTGGTGCAAAACGCGGCCAAAAGCCGCAAGCTGAGTGGGTACAGCACATAGCTGTGAAAGACGGGCGCAATAAACACAATGGAAACGATCCACATCATCTGAGTCCCTTATAGAACTCGATCAATGAACGGCCAATGCTTGATCGATCAAAATAATTCCTCGCTGTTTTTCGGGCCTCCTTGCCCATTCCCCTCCGGAATGCTGTTTCCCTGAACAATTGTAAGGCATGCGCTGCAAATTCAGCTGCCTGATCTGCGATCAGACAATTCACCCCGGATACGCAGGGGATGCCTTCGGCGCCTATGGAAGTTGAGACCACGGCTTTACCAAGGCTCATGCCCTCCACTATCTTGATGCGAAGCCCACTGCCGGATCTGAGGGGCACCAACAGGATATGATGCTCTTTGAAAAAACCAGAAGCGTCCTGCCGATCGGGATGTATGGTCACGCCACTTACCCTTCTGAATCCTTCCGGGCAGTTCCTTCCCAGCACGTGAAGCTCAGCTTTCGGTTCCTCTGCCCGTATCAACGGCCAGACTTCATCTATGAGCCATCCCATCCCCTGAGCATTCGGTAGCCAATCGAATGCACCCACGAAGAAAAAACGGGCAGGTCCTTCGCTGTCCTTCTCTACTGAGGTTGAAAATGCACGTCCACTGAAAGCCGTTCGGCTCGGCAGCGAAATGCCCAGATCCTTGAAAGTCTCTCTGTCCACTTCGGTAATGGGAACCAGTGCATCGAACTGGGGGGTCTTCTCCAACTCGAACTGCTTCAGGCGCTCGGCCTGAATGTGCAGATAACGCCTTTTGAAAGGATTTTTCTCATGCCTGGCAGAGCGCTCCCAAATGCGAAACTCCACATTGTGGGCACGCAGAATGATCAGCCCCTTGTGCTGCTTTTTGACGTCGTCCAGATAATGCGCCAATGACAGCCCCTCAAACTGAACAAAATCAAAACGCTTTTCACTGAGCAAAGAGCAAAGCGTTGCCCGGTAGGTCTGGTCATCAAAACGCGAAACGGCAAACGACTGCTTGCTGAACATCAGATTGTACAGCGCCTTGCCCATAAATGGTCGGTTGTCCACTTCGATCATGGTCAGCTCCACATGCCCCTGCAATTCCTCTGGAAGATCCGATGGACTTTTGGGATGCTTTGGGGTGTTCATGGCCAGCAAATGCACATCAAGTCCCTGAGCCACAAAGCCCCTGACCATACTCTCTATGGCCACACTGCTTCCATCGTTTGGAGGAAATGGAGATTTATTGGAAAGAAGAAGGATGCTCAGTCGCTCTTCTTTCCCCGTCTGGCGAGCCATTCTTTCAGATTTTCCAATGGTTTAAGATAGGCCTCCATATTCAGCAGTGCGGAGTCTGAGGCTGCCTTGTAGGTGAGAAAGATACCGATGGGCAAGAGAATGAAACTGGCGGTCCACATGGACTGAGCCGGTGTCCAGACCAATTCGCGCCCCATTTTCTCCATTGAGAAAGACATGGTATGGTACACGATGAAAATGCAAACAGAGACCACCACGGGAAGACCGATGCCTCCTTTTCGTATGATCGCACCAAGGGGGGCGCCGATGAAAAAGAGGACAAGTACCGCGAAAGAGAGCGAAAACTTCTTGTGCCATTCCACCCGATAGCGTGCGATCACTTTGTTTCGCCAATGGAACTCCTCCGATAGCTGATCTAGATAAGCCCTCTGCGTCTTGGCCAGCCGAAGGGCGTGCTCCAAAGCTCGGTGTTTCATTGCTGGCGAGAGATGTGCGATCACTACTTCATCTTCCTTTATGCGTTCGCCCTCGAGATCCACGGTGGACTCAAAACCGTACTTGGAACGAAAGCTCCGGTCCACAGACTCTTTCCGCTCGCCAAGGATCACCCCCAGAGAATCCGATGCCACGGTCAGCTGATCGATATTGAGCATCTGGAAACTCTTTTGACGCACTTGGCGCAGGTTTCCTGTTTGAAAAGAAGAGAGATCGAAGCGTATGCGTGCCTGGTCGAAAGAGGAGCGAATGAAGGGATGCCGGATGCGTTCTTTTCGGTTGTCCGGGATCACCTCTTCATAGGAAGTGCCCTCTTCAAGATCGATCAGCAAAAAGCGCTCGTCAGGTGTCAGGTTCATGGCGCCACGTTTTGCGGCGATCACTTTTCGCTTGCCCTCTACCGAGGTGTGATCGTAGATGTATACCTCCCGCAGCAAGTTGCGCTCCGGACCATACTTCTCTCCGATCTTGATACTGAAGCCCTCGATCCCTCCATAAAAAACCCCTGCCCGAATGTTCAGGGCCGGCTTCTTGGTGGAGATGTTCCGCAGCAGGGTTTCGCCTTTGAGATTGGCAACAGGCATCACATAGTTGGAAAAGAGAAAGGCCGAGATGCAGATGAAGAGCATCAAGACAATAAGTGGACGCATGACGCGGACCAAACCCACTCCAGATGATTTGAGTGCGGCCAACTCATTGTGCTCACCCAAATTGCCAAAGGTCATGAGGCTGGAGAGCAGAACAGAGATCGGAAGAGCCAGAGGAACGAGACTTGCAGAAGTATAAAAGAGCAACTCGACCAGATAGTACCACTCCACTCCTTTGCCCACCAGATCGTCTATGTATTTCCATAGGAACTGCATGAGCAAGAAGAAGATCATCACTAAGAAAGTCGCGCAAAAAGGACCGACGAAGGAACGGACGATATATCGGTGCAGGACGCTCAATCCCTTGGTATGTAGTAATCGGGGAAGTGTTCCGTAGAGAATTCCAGCACGGATGTATCCAGGGGTGTGCTGGCATCATACCGATCGACTTCCATTTTCATCCGTGCGCCTGACCGCATCCACTGTTCAACAGAATGGATCCTTTTGTCCGAAACCCGTATGCCAATGCTCACCCTTCTGAGGACCTCCGATGCATGCGGAGTGAGGACAACGAACTGCACCTTCCCGCCATCTGCATCCTCCCGCCCTCCGAGGCGAAAAGAATAGCCTTTGTCATAGGAATCGAGGATCTTCAGCGGATGACTTCCCTGATCGCCCTCTGAAGCATCGATCTCGTGGATCTGAACCTCTTCATCCTCATGAAGAATGGTGAAGACGCGTTCGCCGTCGCAGATCTGTTCGATGTCCTGAAGTTTCCATCGATAGCGATCCGCCGCCAGTTGCAGGACCCCCTCGGAGGTATTCGATGCCTCCAGCGCCTTCGCCTTCCAGACCGTCCAGGTGAAATGCATTTCCAATTGAGGAAGGGATCTGATCCCTTGTCTGCATTCATCGAGTAAAGCGCGTGCTTCCTCGTGGCTGCTTTGTGAAGAAGCAGAGAGATAAAAGAGGGTGAAAAGGAAAAACAGGACGCGGGCCATGAATTCGTTTATGCGTCTGGTTTCAATATCTGTTCCAAGGATAACTCGTCCGGAACGAGTACCTGCCGGGCCTTGCTTCCCTCGAACGGCCCAATGATCCCGGCTGCCTCCAATTGATCGATGATGCGTCCCGCCCGGTTGTAGCCCAGTTTCAATTTTCGCTGCAAAAGCGAAGCAGAACCCTGTTGATGGATTAC
>CATILC010000133.1 GCA_949516455.1 Flavobacteriia bacterium
AATTGGTCGCAACGCTCGTTTTCCACGTGCCCGCTGTGGCCCTTGATCCAGTGGAATTGCACTTGGTGCTTGCGATACACCTTTAAAAAGCGTTTCCACAGATCCGGATTCAGTCTTTTTGCGAAATTCTTTTTCTCCCAGCCAAAGACCCAGCCTTTCGAAACGGCATCCACCACATATTTGGAATCTGAAGTGATGTGGACCGTTTGACCAGGTTCCCTTATGGCTTCCAAGGCGACGATCACAGCCAGCAGTTCCATTCTGTTGTTGGTGGTTCGTTCAAATCCGGCAGAAAGCTCTTTATAGTGCTTTCCCGAGCGCAGAATAGCCCCATAACCACCCGGTCCTGGATTACCAAGCGATGATCCGTCCGTGAATATCTCGATCATTATTCTTCCGATCCGAGATCGGTCAGCACCCACTCAATGACTGAAGGAAAGTGCCTGTGTTCCAATTCTTGCACTTTGCCAGCCACTTCTTCGGCCGTATCGTCCGGGTCGATCTCCACACTGTCCTGGAAAACGACCTCTCCCTCGTCATATTCCTCTGTGACATAATGAATGGTGATGCCGGTTTCCTCCTCTTCATTTTCGACCACTGCACGATGGACATTCATTCCGTACATGCCTTCACCGCCATAATCGGGCAGGAGCGCCGGATGAATGTTCAGGATCTTGTTTTCAAATTGCTGAACGATATCGACGGGGAGTTTCCAAAGGAATCCCGCCAGTACCACGAAGTCGATCTTATGGCTTTCAAGTCGTTCCAGGACCATTCCGGATTCCATCTGATCGCGCCCAAATACCACTACTGGGACGCCATAGGGTCTGGCGCGGTCAATGATTCCTGCCGAACGCTTGTTGGTCAGGACCAGGTGAACGCGCGCAACCTCACTTTCCTCAAAGTATTTGAGAATGTTCTGGGCGTTGGTCCCCGAACCGGATCCGAAAATGGCTACACGATACATGCCGCTACTTCAGTTCATCATTCCTTGGTCGTTCAAAAATAGCCAATTGAAGGGCACGGAACGTATTGTTGGGTATGTGCCTTTTATCTTTCTTTGCACCTGAAATAATCAAATAGACCCATCATGTCTGAAATCGCTTCAAGAGTAAAAGCCATCATCGTTGACAAACTCGGTGTGGACGAGAACGAAGTGACCCTGGAGGCCAGTTTCACAAACGATCTTGGCGCAGACTCCTTGGATACCGTAGAGCTCATCATGGAGTTCGAAAAAGAATTCGACATTCAAATTCCAGACGACCAAGCGGAGAACATCGCTACAGTCGGTCAGGCCACCTCTTACATCGAGGAAGCCACAAAATAGCATGCAGCTTAAACGGGCGGTCATAACCGGCCTTGGGGTCGTCAGCCCCGTAGGCAATTCCGTAGAGGAATATTGGAAAAGCCATCAGCAGGGACTCAGCGGCGCTGCGGAGATCACACTCTTTGATGCCGCGAAGTTCAAGACGCGTTTTGCTTGTGAGGTAAAAGGGTTCGACCCTTTAGATTATCTCGACAGAAAAGAGGCGCGTAAAATGGACCGCTTTTCCCAGTTTGCCATTGCCTCTGCCGATCAGGCCATAGCCGATTCTGGATTCAAAGATTCAGATGCGGACCTGAACGAGGTGGGTGTGATCTGGGGTGCCGGAATAGGAGGGATGGACACCTTCTTTTCCGAGGCGATCAATCTCCGAGAAAACGATTACAACCCGCGCTTCAGTCCATTCTTCATACCCAAGGTGATCACAGATATCGCTCCTGGTCACATCAGTATTCGTCATGGATTCAGGGGAATGAATTTCGCCACCGTTTCGGCTTGTGCATCTTCGACGAACTCGCTGATCGATGCGCTGAATTACATCCGGCTGGGCAAGGCAGATATCATTGTGGCTGGAGGATCTGAAGCCTGTGTGGCGCCCTCAGGTGTGGGTGGATTCAATGCCATGCACGCCCTGAGCGTTCGAAATGACGATCCCCAAACGGCCTCACGACCCTTCGATAAGGACAGGGACGGCTTCGTTCTCGGTGAAGGCGGCGCCTGCTTGATCGTGGAAGAGCTGGAACACGCATTGGCTAGAGGGGCCAAGATCTACGCCGAACTTGCGGGTGGTGGTCTTTCAGCAGATGCCCATCACTTGACCGCTCCCCACCCTGAAGGATTGGGCGCTGAGAAGGTCATGGAACGGGTTCTTTCAGACGCTGGAATGAACCCTGAGGATGTCGATTACATCAATGTGCATGGAACGAGCACCCCTTTGGGTGATGTTGCTGAGGTTACGGCCATTCAAAAGGTGTTTGGCGAACATGCGTATTCCTTGAACATCAGCAGCACAAAATCAATGACGGGGCATCTTCTGGGTGCAGCCGGAGCTGTCGATGCGATGGCAACCTTATTGGCCGTGACGGAAGATCTCGTGCCACCGACCATCAATCACTTCACGGACGATCCCGCATTGGACCCCAAACTGAATTTCACTTTTGAAAACGCTGAGAAACGGACGGTTCGGGCCGCGATCAGCAATACGTTTGGATTTGGCGGGCACAACGCGTCCGTTCTTTTCAAGAAGTTTTCGTCCTAATGCTCCTTCGGGATCTGCTCCAACCCTCAAAAAAGACGCATCCCGAGCTCAGTCGACTGAAAAAATTACTCGGTTTTTCTCCCAAGAAGACTGAGATCTACTCCATTGCCCTGAGGCACAGTTCGGCCTCCAGTCAAATCAGGGGGAAAATGGACAACCAGCGCTTGGAATTTCTTGGAGATGCTATCCTCGGTGCTGTCGTGGCTGAGTACCTCTACAGAAAACTCCCCATGAAGGACGAGGGCTATCTGACCCAGATGCGTTCAAAGATCGTGAGCAGGAAAAAGTTGAATTCGATCGCGGAAAAGATGGGGTTGCTTGAGCTTATTGAAACGCGCAATCACCGACCGAAAACAGGACAAGCCATGCTGGGAGATGCGCTTGAGGCCTTGATCGGGGCCATTTACATCGATCGCGGTTATGCCTGCGCTCAACGCTTTGTCAAAATGAAGCTCATTGACAAACACGTGCAGTTCAACGATCTCGATAAGACCGTCATCAGCTTTAAAGGTCAGCTGCTCGAATGGAAACAGAAAAACAAGAAAAAGCTGGAGTTGACCGTAAAGAATATCGGAGGGGGAGAGGGCCGGCCTGGCTTTGAATGCCTGGTCCATCTCGATGGAGACCTGGTGGCCAGCGCCCGTGGACGCTCCAAGAAACGAGCGGAGGAAAATGCATGCGAAAAGGCATTTTCCAAGCTCCAAATATCGCTTTAATGGGGCGGTTGGTTCTTGATTGGGAGGAGTGTACCAGCGCAAGACATAAGGTGGGGCTTGTCTGCGCCCTCGATCCACATATGTTGGTCTATCGGATGAATCAGGCCACTGACCTGAAGCTTGTGCGAAAGCGGGTCGGCGATGACCACTGTGTAAAGCTGGCCAAGGCCAGCTACACTTTTGCCCTCTTTGAGGGACATTGCCCAAGAACGGGTGTCCACGCCCACCTGCTTCAAAACCAGAGTTTCGAATCCACATCCAGCGAACCCAATGAGCCCGACGGTTTGTTCGGAGATACATCCTTTCTCCAACAAGCTCGGTTGAGCAAAGACAAGCGCAAGCCAGACTATTTTCTCTTGCTCGACGAATCCACTTGCAGCCATGGACAACTGACTGAGCTCATCAGTACTACAGCTCAACTACGGGGCGTACTTTCCGCCTTTGAATTCACGCCTTCCGAGAAACGGGAAGAAGAACATTTTATACTTGATTGAATGCAATTCAACAAAGCCAAAATCGTGGCCACACTCGGACCGGCCAGCGACTCCAAAGAAAAGATCCTGGCACTGGCCAACGCAGGGGTCAATGTGTTCCGGATCAACTTTTCACATGGTTCGCACGAACAAGCCAGGCGCATCATCCAGAACATTCGGGAGGTCGACAAACAAACCGTACACAACCTGGCCATTCTCGCCGACCTGCAGGGCCCAAAGCTTCGGGTGGGTGTAGTGGCTGAAGGAAGTGTTGTGCACCCTGGTGATCGGGTTTGTTTCACTACGGAAAATGTCAAAGGAAATGCGAAAAAGGTCTTTATGACCTACGAACGCTTTCCCAAGGATGTTGAGCCGGGAGAGAAAATCCTGCTTGACGATGGTAAGCTTCTGATGAAGGTCGTAAAGACGGATCGCAAGAAGGAAGTCATCGCAGAAGTCATACAGGGCGGGCCGCTGAAAAGCAAGAAAGGGGTGAACCTCCCCAACACGCATATTTCATTGCCCTGTCTGACGGAAAAAGACCTCGCAGACCTCGAGGTGGCCGTCCAGGAACAAGTGGAATGGGTAGGGCTCTCTTTTGTCCGTAATGCCAAGGATGTGCGCGAGTTGCGAGACCTGCTCGATGGCTATGGATCACACGCACGGATCATCGCTAAGATCGAGAAGCCAGAGGCGGTTGTGGACATAGACAACATCATAGAAGCCACAGACGGCATCATGGTCGCCCGTGGAGACCTTGGTGTGGAGGTGCCAATGCAGGGTGTTCCCTTGATCCAAAAAATGATCGTCAACAAATGTCACATAGCGGCTAAGCCCGTCATCATTGCCACCCAAATGATGGAGAGCATGATCTCGAGTATGACCCCCACACGTGCCGAGGTGAACGACGTTGCCAACTCCATTTTGGACGGGGCAGATGCCGTGATGCTCAGCGGAGAAACCTCTGTCGGTCAATACCCTGTGGAAGTGGTGCAGACCATCCATAAGATCGTTGCGCACGTTGAGGAAACCAGCGAATTCAAAAGCAAAAAGGAAAATCCGCCCCATTACAGAAATGAGCGGTTCATCACGGACAGTATCTGCTATAATGCGAGCAAGATCGCCGATCAGATCGGAGCCACAGCGATATTGACCCTCACGCATTCGGGGTATACCGCCTTCAAGATATCGTCCCACCGACCCCGCACACACGTCCTTGTTTTCACTGCCAACAAGACGATTCTCAATACACTCAGCCTGCTTTGGGGTGTTCGTGGCTTTTACTACGACAGGATGTCGAGCACAGACGACACCTTTCAGGATATCATTAAAATGGTGGAAGAAGAGGGCGTTGTGCACAAAGGCGATATGGTGGTCAAGATCGCTTCCATGCCGATTGAGAAGCAGGGAATGACCAATACGCTCAAGATCAGCACGGTTAAATGATCGACTGGGAAGACGGGCCACGCGAATTGGTCGCTCAACTTCGGTTCCGGGATTTCGCCGAGGCTTTTTCTTTTGTTCAAACCATCGCCGAACTGGCGGAAGAGGAACAGCATCACCCCAACTTGGATTGGCGCTACAATAGGCTGAAGATCACCTTGAGCACACATGATCTTGGCGGCATCGTGGGCCCGAAAGACCGTTTGCTGGCTGCGCGAATCGATTCGGCATACGCCGAGTTTACTTGAATTGCTCGAGAAAACGCAGGTCGTTTTCGTAGAAGAGTCTCAGGTCATTCACCCCATAGAGCAGCATGGCTATGCGTTCCATACCTATTCCAAATGCGTAGCCAGAATACGTTTCAGGATCTACATCGACGTTTCGCAGAACCTGCGGATGAACCATTCCGCACCCAAGGATCTCCAACCAACCTGTGCCCTTCGTAATGCGCCTATCCGTTTCTGTTTCAAGTCCCCACCAGACATCCATCTCGGCGCTGGGCTCCGTGAAAGGAAAATAAGAAGGGCGCAGGCGAATTCGCGCGTCGGGGCCAAAGAGTTCCCTGGCGAAGAACAAGAGGGTTTGCTTGAGGTCTGCAAAAGAAACGCCTTTGTCCACATAAAGTCCTTCGATCTGGTGGAAGATGCAATGGGAGCGGGAAGAGATCGCCTCATTGCGAAAAACCCTCCCGGGCGAAAGAATGCGCAAAGGGGCTCCGTACTTTTCAAGCGAACGGATCTGAACGGAGGAAGTATGCGTCCTCAGGGCCATCGCCGGACCTTCAGAATCAATGAAAAAGGTGTCCTGCATATCGCGTGCCGGATGCTCCTCAGGAAAGTTCAGGGCAGTGAAATTATGCCAATCGTCCTCCATTTCCGGACCTTCCGAACGAATGAACCCAACGCGCTGAAAGATAGAAGTGATCCGCTCCATCACCTGACTGATCGGGTGCCTGACAGAAGGGTGAAAAGGGCGAACTGGACGTGAGGGGTCTACATCAAAACCCTCGGACTCGTTGGCATCTTCCAACTGCTCTTTGAGCTTTTTTATCTTCTCTTCTGTCTTGTTTTTGAGTTCATTGAGTGGTTTACCCAGCCTGCGCTTTTCTTCCGGCGAAACCGCTCTGAACGACTCAAACAATTGCGTGATGAATCCTTTCCTTCCGAGCCAATGAATGCGCAACTCCTCGGCTTCCTTTGCGCTGGTCGCATTCAGTCCGTCCAATTCCTTATCCAGACGATCCATTTGCTCATTCAAACCCTCCATTTCTCTGTTTTCTGTGGTGTTTTGTCCTACACATTTTTCATCTTGGATGAAATATCCTACTTTTGCCACACAAAGTTGGTGAAACTACGTCGAATGCGAAGATTCAAATTGCTTTTACGTTTGTTCGTTCCCTTCGTTCTGATTCTCGGTTGTGAAAAAGAAACCGTGCAGGGTCCCTACGAAGTGAGCATACTTGTGAGCAATGACAAAGGCGTGCCCATCCAAAATGGGTCTGTTCGCGTTTTTGCTCCCATTGGTGCGGATGGTACCATCAACTATTACCTGACCACAGACGAAAACGGCATGGCTTCGTTTGAATATAAACACCCTGCTTATCTTCGCATGGATGCTACAAAATTGAGTTGGAAGGGATGCGGATTCGTTGAACTCTCTGACCAGTCCGCCATCGAAACAAGTATTGTGATGAAGCCTTATTTCGATCCAGATAACGGTTGCCCTCCATAGGCTGATGAAAATATTCGCTACCGTCTCCTTTCTTTTTGCCCTTCTCTTTTTGTCTTCCTGCCAAAAGGAGGTTTCAAATGAATTTCCCTTCGTTGTCAAGATCGTGAACAGCGACGGTATTCCCTTGTCCAACATCTCTGTCCGAGCGACAGCAGACGTGCCCAATGCCATTCCAAATTTTAATGGACAAACAGACGTGGAGGGGAAAGTGCGGTTCGAATACGATCGATTGGCCGTCCTCAAGATCCAGGCAACGCGCGGCAATCCCGTGACGTGGATCGGTTGTGCATTCGTTCGTTTAGAGGAGGGTAGAGAAGTGCAAAAAACCCTCGTGCTTCAGCCTTTCGATCCGAGCGTCGGCGGTTGCTGATTCAAAATCCCTCTTCTCGGAAATACGCCAAAATCAATTTCTTCATCAAGAGAGATTGTTCTCCCGACTTGAGCATGGGGAGTGATTCTATGAGTTCATAATGCGGCCAGCCATCTTTGTCGTATCCCTGAAATTCGTAATGCCCCAAGGGTTCGAGGAGGCGGCAAATAGCGATGTGCATCAAGGCCATTTTCTCATCTTTTTTAAATCGCTTGGGGCCTTGTCCCAATTCCTGAACGCCGATCAGAAAAAGGATGCCATCCAGCTCGAGTGGATCGCCGTCAGAGAAGCGTTTGGAAAGGCGCTTCACAAGCTGACTCCACTCCTCTGATTCCGTAGATTGCATCGTCAATGATACGAGATTTCTCATTGGATCTGTTGCTGCTGATTCCCGCTTTGCTCGGGCTTTGGCGGGGCTGGCGGCGCGGGTTCGTTCGCGAAGTGGCTGCACTTCTTTCCCTCGTCGTATCTCTGTTCTTGTCCTACCGACTTCAGGAGGCGGTTTATGCTTTTATCGCTGAGCGATTTGATGAAAGAGGGGCTTTCGTCCACGCCCTTTCCTTCGTTCTTGTTTTTTTGGCTTCGATGATCGCTTTGAATGCTCTGGCGCGTCTGCTGACCAAGCTGCTTGAAAGCGCTCAACTCGGCACGCTGAATCGATTGTTGGGAGGTCTTTTTAGTTGCGTCAAGTGGTTGATCCTGACACTTGTGCTCGTACAAGTGACCTTTCTTTTGAACCAGCGTTTTGGTTGGTTCGATTCCCTGGAAATTTTAGAAAAGTATCCCGTGCTGGCGTTCTTCCAAAATTCTGGGGAGTGGCTATTCAAAGAGGTAGACCAACTCCTGCCTGCTCAAGGCGCTTAGTTAAGAACGGCTTGAATGCCCGGCAGATCCTTGCCTTCAAGATACTCCAGCATAGCGCCTCCGCCTGTGGATACATAGCTCACTTGCTCTGCAAAACCGAATTGCTTGGCCGCCGCAACGGAATCGCCTCCGCCCACCAGACTAAAGGCTCCATTTCCCGTTGCCTCAACGATCGCCTGACCGAGCTCTATTGTGCCTTCAGAGAATGAGGACATTTCAAAAACGCCCACGGGGCCGTTCCACAGGATGACCGCAGAAGACATGATGACCGATCTGTTGAGCACGCGCGTTTTTGGCCCGACATCAAGACCCATCCAGTCCTTTCCGATCGAATGCATCTCTGTGACTTCCGTCTCGCTGTCGTTGGCAAATTCAAGGGCATTCAAACTGTCTTCGGGCAAGTGTATTTGCACGCCTAGCTCTTCTGCTTTTTGAACGATGCTTCGCGCTGTTTCGAGATGTTCTTCTTCTACCATGGATCTGCCCGTCTGTGCCCCCAGTGCGCGACAAAAAGTATAAGCCATTCCCCCACCAACAATGAGGTGATCGATCTTGGGCAAGAGGTTCTCAATGACGGTGATCTTGCTGGAGACCTTTGCGCCGCCGATAATGGCTGTCACTGGACGCTTATCACTCTGGAGAACCCGACCCACGTTTTCAATCTCGGTCGCCATAACGTATCCAAAACACTTTTTCTCTGTGAAGTGCGCAGCGATCACAGCTGTGGATGCATGTGCTCTGTGCGCGGTTCCGAAAGCATCGTTGACATAAATGTCTCCCAGCTTTGCCAGCGAAGCTGCAAAAGCCTCACCTCCAGCTGTTTCAGCCTTATGGAAGCGCAGATTCTCCAGCAGCAAGATCTCACCTGGCATCAGCGCAGACGATTTCTCTTCTGCCTCAGCACCGATACAGTCGGATAAGAAGTGCACCTCCCGACCAAAGATCTCCTCCAGCTTGGCGATCAAATGCCGCAGGCTGAATCGCTCTTCGGGACCGTTTTTGGGTCGCCCTAAGTGAGACATGAGCACGACACTGCCTCCTGTGTCCAGAACATGCTGAATCGTAGGCACTGCCGCCATTATGCGTGTGTCGTCTGTTATTTGAAGGTTTTCGTTGAGTGGCACATTGAAATCCACTCGGATCAGAGCCCTTTTTCCCTTGAAATCCAATTGATCGATGCGGATCATTGACTGTTGTATTTGCTGCAAAAATAACGCGGGGAAATTGGCGACTTTTGTTTTTATGTTCTTCCGTGATGTCCCTGGTCAGTCTGAGTTGAAAAGTCTGTTTCGCGCCCTCCACGCATCCGGTAAAGTTCCGCACGCTCTGCTGCTTTCTGAACCAGCAGGTTCAGGTGCCCTTTCACTTGCGCTGGCCTTTGCCCGCTTGTTGAATTGCAGTGCTCCAAAGGATGGTGAGGGCTGTGGCCGCTGCACTTCTTGTCTCCAATATTCGGGCATGGCCCATCCAGACCTGATATTGTCCTTTCCAATCGTAAAACCCGCGTCTGAAAGCGATTTCCATTCGGAGCATCTGCTCCCAGAGTTCCGAAAAGCCGTCCTGAACGATCCTTTTCTTTCTCTTCAAGATTGGCGCGGTTTGATGGATCCGGGCAACAAACAAGCCATTATCCCTGTGCGCGAAGCTTCCCGGTTGATGCGCTCGTGCGGCCTCAAGAATTTTGGTGGTGCCTTTCGCGTGGTCCTTATTTGGCAAGCTCAAAAAATGAATGCCGAAAGCGGAAACAAACTGCTGAAGCTGATCGAGGAACCACCCGAAGGAACCCTGTTCATATTGATCGCCCCATCCGCCAGCGACTTGCTATCCACCATTGTGAGCCGTTGCCAACTCGTGCATGTGCCTCCCTTAAGTCAAGACGATATTGCCCAGCGCCTTATGTCTGAGCACACCCCAGATCGAGACAAAGCGCAAATGGCCGCTTCACTTGCTGAGGGTGATCTGCGGCAGGCCGTTCGTCTTCTGGAGCTGGATGACACCTTGCTTCAATACACGGAATGGTTTGTTCAGCTGACCAGGATCTGTTACGCTGCTAGATTGCCCGACTTACTGAACTGGACCACAGAATTGGGAAAATCCACTCGGGATGAATTGATCGCTTTTTTTCGATTCAGTGCACACTTCCTGGAAGAAAGCACTCGCTCGCGCTCCGGGTTGAAGGTTTATGAGTCTCCTGCTTTGGCGCGGACCGGTTTCAAGATGAATGTGTTTTCTCAGTTGATGCCCTTGGCTGGCGTCGAGCAGATTGCCGAGGGGTTTGGTCGCTCTGTCGAAAATGTCCAGCGCAATGTGCACGCAAAGCTCATCTTGTTCAATCTCGGTATTGACATGATGCGCGCATTCAAAGCGAAAGAATAATCTTTCAAAAACCAAGGCCGCTGGGCGACTCGTGCCGCCACATCTTTTTGTTTCGATAGGCATGCACCTTGTGGGTGGGGTTCGTTGCCCACAGGGGCCTATTCGGGCTTTTTCAAAACGTAGATCAAACTGGACGCCTCTCCCGTTCGTTTTGCCATGCGATTACTCAAGTAGCCCGTTGCCAAGCCCTTGAACGGCCAAAAAGGATTTTTTTGATTCTTGGCGCTGATCATACTTACGTAATAGGAATCAAATGGCATCTGCAAGGTATCTGTCCAAACCAATTTGAATCGGTCAGCAAGCTGTTGCATACTCTTTCGATCAAAATGCCAGAAGTGAATTGGAACATCCCAGGCCGCCCAATCCGAACCAAAGGCCTGCGCATCTTGGGAAGCGTTGTTCGGAAGGGCCAGAAAAAGATAACCGCCACGTTTCAACCCTCTTTCAAAATCGGCCATTCGGGCCTCCAGATC
>CATILC010000134.1 GCA_949516455.1 Flavobacteriia bacterium
CCGGTCTTTATGGTCAAACAGGGCTATGACAAGCGCAGCTCATGGGAAGGTGATACGCTCTACAGCGGATATATCGATCTGGCCACACATGGCCGTGGTTTTGTCCGCAGTACATCACTCATGCAAATGAACGCACTTGGCGGAACTGACAACGGTGGGCTCACTCAGACAGGATCCATGGAGGATGTCCTGAAGTTTTGGCCCAACCCATCAGCTGGAATGGTCTCCGTGCAGGTGGAATGCAATGCCCGTGCAACGGCTTCGGTCGTCGTCAGAGATCTCAACGGCCGATCTGTACTGAATCAGGATTTTGTTGTACAGCAAGGTCCGAATGTGTTGCGCCTGAATACCGAGACGCTCGCAGAAGGTGTTTACCTGATCGAGGCCTCTGCTCCAGGATTCAAAAAGAATGGACGCCTGATCAAGAATTGATCAAGCGGAATGAGAAAAAAAGCCACCCATCCGGGTGGCTTTTTTATTTGAGTGCATTCTGGATGGCGGCTTCAAGGGGTGCGCCACGCAAGCCACGCCCGAGGATTTTTCCGTCCCTATCGAGGAGAAGGGTAAAGGGAATGCTTTGAAAACCGTAAAGGCGTGTAGAAGAAGCGTTCCAGCCCTGCAGGTCGCTCACGTGATTGGGCCAATACAGTCCGTCATCTGCAATCGCGTTGATCCAGGCTTCTTTGGCATTGGGTTGGCGCTCGGTCCCGTCCAGAGAAACGGAAAAGATCTCAAATCCCTTTTCGTTGTACGCGGAATACATCCGGACCAGTTCAGGGCTTTCCGCTCGACAGGGCCGACACCATGATGCCCAAAAGTCCACAAGTACAATATTTCCGCGCAGGTCTGAGAGTGCACGTTCCACACCATTTGGATCTTGAAGGCGGAGGTCGGGCACGATCTGTCCTACGGCAGCGTTTTCTTCAGCTTTCTTGAATACCTCCTGGGCCTCGATCTGACTCTTGATGCTTTGCACCCGCTGGCTGAATCGTTGGGCATGCACATTGCCTGGGTATCTTGTATTGATCGCCTTTGAACAGCCTTCATACTGCGAGAAGTACTTATCTGGAGGCAGGAGCTGCATCCGTCCCATGGTCAGGGGAAAGATGAACAGATTCGACAGGGCATCTGGTTCCTGCTCCACCAGAACGGCGAGTTCAGAGGCCGTCCGATCCATTTCGGCAGACATGCAGCTGTCCAGCGATCGTCTGATCTTTGGATAATCTTCAGATTGCATCTGCTCTGTGTTCACTGCGTCCAAGGAATCCATGAGTTCGATCAGCGCCCCCATTTTTTGATTGACGCCCATCAGTCGTTCAGAATCTTCAGAGCCGCTGACCTGAAAGGTGTAGCTCGGCTGACTGGCGTCTCCTTGCACCTCGATCTGCTCACCTGGAGAAAGCAGCAGGCTCAGGCGAAAGGCACCCATTCCCTCGATCATGTAGATATCGACCTCTTCTGAGGAAGCCGGTATGTATTCAAAGCTTCCATTTGTGGTGGTGAGTGTATCGAGGTATTCCAATCGCTCCGTTCCCACGCGGGCCACGAGTATCTCTTCTGCTCCTGTGATGGTTCCTTGTATTGTAGATCTGCCCGACGGACCACCACATGACTGAATAAGCAAGGCGGTCAATAGACTAAGCGGTAGGATTCCTGACTTCATTGTTCGAGTTTTTCTCTGATGAGTTGATTGGTTCGCTTGGGATCTGCTTTCCCCTGGGAGCTTCGCATCACTTCTCCCATGAAAAGACCCAGGACCCCTTTTTTGCCATTTCTGTATTCCTCTACCTTATCTGGGTAGGCAGCAAGGGCCTCTTCTACCCAGGTCAACAGGCTTTGGTCATCGCTTTCCTGCAGAAGGTCTTCGGCTGTTGCGATCTCTTCCGGACCTCGTTCGTCGCCCTCTTCCATCAGTGGAAGAATGCGCTGCATCGCTGCAGTGTGGCTCACCTTTCCGTCCTCCACCAATCGGAGCAATTGGGCCAGAGCCTCTGGGCCTGGGAGATAGCCATCCAAACCGATGCCTTTTTGGTTCAGGAAGGAACGCACCTGCGTATTGAGTAGGTTGGCCACCGTCTTGGGCTTGTTGAATTCAGCAAGTACCTTTTCAAAGAAGTCGGACATCTGTTTGTCCTCTGTAAGCACTCCGGCATCGTAGGCGCTCAGGCCATGTTCCTTTGTGTATGCAGCCATTCGTTCCCAGGGCAGTCTCGGCATTCGTGCGCGCACTTCCTCGATCTGCTCCTCTTCCACCAGAACAGGCTGCAGATCCGGTTCCGGGAAGTAGCGGTAATCATGGGCTTCCTCCTTGCTTCTGAGGGGAATCGTCGCATTTTTGGCGGCGTCGAAATTCCGGGTCTCCTGAGCCACGCTTTGGCCTGTTCCCAGAACTTCTGCCTGTCTTTTCACCTCGAAGTCAATGGCTTTCTGTACGTTCCGGAATGAATTCAGGTTCTTGACTTCGACCTTGGTTCCAAAGGCCTCTTGTCCTTTGGGACGGATGGACACGTTGACATCGCACCTCAGGGAACCCTCTTCCATATTTCCATCTGAGATATCGAGATAGCGCGCCAGACGACGGATAGAGGTCAGGTAGGCGTAGGCTTCTTCTCCGCTGCGAAAATCGGGTTCTGAAACGATCTCCAAGAGGGGAACTCCTGCCCGATTCAGGTCGATGAGGCTATAAAAGGGATCGAGGTCATGCAGGCTCTTGCCAGCGTCTTCTTCCATGTGGATCCGTGTGATGCCGATCTCCTTGACGCCATGCTCCGTTTCTATTCGGATGTATCCGCCTGTGCAAATGGGTGTTTTGTCCTGTGTGATCTGATAGCCCTTGGGCAGATCAGCGTAGAAGTAGTTCTTTCGTGCAAATTCATTCAAGCGACGGATCTTCGATCTGCAGGCAAGACCAAGCAGTATGGCATATTCAATGACCTGCTGATTCATTCGGGGGAGGGTGCCTGGGTGTCCGAGGCTCACCGGACTGATCTGCGTATTGGCCCGTTCACCATAGATGGCTGGATCCGCTGAATAAGCCTTGGACCGGGTCTTCAGCTGCAAATGGACTTCGAGTCCGATGACCGATTCGTATTGCACTTGTTTCATAGCGAGCAAAGGTCGGGTTTATACGGCTTAGCTCAACCGCAGTTTGTCATTCAGGATCTGCTCGAATAGCGCTTGGCCTTCCAGCAACTCTACATCGATCGATTCATAACTAAGCGCCAAAGAGGGGTGTTCGATCAGTTCTTTCGGCAAACGCGCATGGTCTTTTTCGGTGGTGATGATCCTTGAGTCATTTCGTTCGGCGGCCTCGGTGATCGTTTCGATGTCGCCTGAAGAAAAGCGATGATGGTCGCGAAAGAAGAGTTCTTCAAATTCGATCTTTGGATAACGGCTTTTCATCTGCCTGGAAAAGGAAGCGGGTTCGGCGATACCTGCCAATAAGAGAGCTTTCCCTCCCTCTGCCTCAACCTCTCCATTTGCATCTTTCAGTCCATTGCTTCGCATCCGGCTAAAGAATACTGGCGCATTGGTAAATTGAGCGATGTGCTTTTTTAGTTCACCCTGGGCCACTGCTGTGCAATCTGCCGGACAATGGGTCACCACGCAGATGTCGGCGCGTTGTGCACCAGTTTTGCCTTCGCGCAATCTGCCCAAGGGAATGGGCCGGTCTTCGGTGAAGGGCGCATCGTATCGGGTGAGTAGGATATTGAGGTCGCGGTCTATGTGTCGGTGCTGATAGGCATCGTCCAGCAGCAGAACTTCGGGCTTTTGCAGGGCACCGAGTCTATGAGCACCTTCCACCCGGGATTCACAAACCGCTACTGTCCATTCAGGTTTTCTGCGCTTGATCATCAAAGGCTCATCGCCTGCGTCCTCTGCTTTGTCCAGAGGATCCACTTGCCGAAACCCAGAGCTCTTCCTTCCATACCCACGACTCAACACGGCAATTGCCGCCTTTTGGGACAGGAGCTTTCCAATAAAAAGTGTGTGCGGCGTCTTTCCGGTTCCGCCCACCGAAAGGTTGCCGATGGCCACAACGCGGTCCCTCAGCTTGTGCTGTTTGAGGAGCCCTGAATCGAAGAGCCTGTTGCGAAGAGCCATGATCCACCCGATCATCCCGGAGCTTGTTTGTTTTGTTTCTGCCCGATGAAGCAGCGTACTTCTTCAATATCCAAAATATTTCGTCGAGCAGAAATCCATTGCACAGGTGGCGGTTGATGATTCCACCAGGTGCATTGTCTTTTGGCGTACCTCCTGCTGTTCCTCTTGATCTGTTCGACGGCCTCGTCCCGGCTGATGTTTCCGTCGAAGTGGTCGAAGAGTTCCGAGTAGCCCACGCTCTTAAGTGCTTGTTCTTTGCGATGAGGCAAAAGCGACCGTACTTCTTGTTCGAGTCCTTCTTCCATCATGCGGTCCACTCGCTCATCGATCCTTCTGTAGAGGGTCGATCTTTCCCATTCCGGGGCAATGTTCAGACAATGGAAATGAGGCATGGGCTCACTTTTTTTCCAGTGATCGAAGGGGACACCTCCGGCCATCAGGATTCCGAGTATGCGCATCATTCGCTGAGGGTTCCTCCGGTCCGTCTGTTCCCATTTGACTGGATCCAAGCGTTCGATCTCTGATCCCAACCATTGGATGCCACCATCTTCATAGCCTTTCTGGATATGAGTTCGCAGTTTTTCATCTACTTCAGGGAAGGTGTCGAAGCCGTAAAGCAAGGCCTTTAAGTAAAGGCCGCTTCCCCCGACCAAGAGAAAGTGGTCTTTGCCTGAAGATTCAATGTAGGCGCGTGCTTCCGAAGCGAAACCGCCTGCAGTCAGGGGCGCTGAGATGCTGCGGTCGGCGATGAAACGATGCGGTGCCTGACGGCATTCGTCCTCGGTGGGCCGTGCGGTCCCAATCCGCATTTCCCTGTAGAATTGTCTGGAGTCGAAAGAGATGATCGGCCAGGAAGTGGCCTGATGCAGTTGCATCGCCCACTTTGTCTTTCCAGAAGCAGTAGGGCCCGAGATGATGAGAAATGACAAGGACAAATCCAGAGTCTCAAGTTGTAATAAGCCAAAGATAGAAGGTCCTCTTGCAGCCTTGCTCTTCAGTATATTTACTGCTCTGATGGAGGGTGTTTTACGCAAATCGATGCGGACGCGCGATGAAAATGACCGGTGTGCAAAATGTACAGAATGATCTAAGGAACGATGGAGCAGAATGAACGTATAGGCAGCGGGGAACAGAATAGGACAAAGCCTATTTTGAATCCGGCCAGTGGAGAAGGCCAGGTGGATCTCAAGAGCTATCTGTACAAGCTGCTGAGTTTCTGGCCGCTGTTTTTCATCTTCCTCGGTGGCGCCTTGACCATCGCATTCATGGCCAACCGATACAGCACGCAACTCTTCAAGACCTCGGTGAGTCTTCTCATCAGCGAAGAAGACGCATCCTCGGGCGGCGGCCTTGAAGCGCTAATGTCAGCTATTGGTTATTCTGACAGCAAAATGCATCTGGAGAACGAGATCCTCGTTTTGAAGTCGCGTTACCTGATGGAGCAGACGATCAAGAACTTTGGCGTGCAGGTGAGTTATTTCGGGGAGGGTCGGATCCGGGTAAATGAGATCTTCGGTCGCCAGCCTTTCCTTGTTGAATTCGATGAAGAATCATTGCAGCCGATCCGGTCTACGTTCAACGTGACCTACTTGGAGGAAGGGCGGTTTCGGATAGAGACTTTGGAGGAGCCATGGGAGTTCATTCGCTATTCCAGCGAAGAGCGGCTCAACCTGAATGACATCGGAAGGGATGCCATTTCCGAATTGAATGGTGAATATGAATTTGGAGAATGGATCACCGGAGGTGGGTACGATTTCCGCTTGATGCCGAATACAGAAGAGGGCAAGAAGGTGCGCGCAGGTGACCGTTTTCGCTTCATGTTCAACGATCCCTCGGGACTGATCAATGCGTACAAAAACCGTTTGAATATCGATCTTTCGGCAGAGGGTTCGAGCGGAATCCGGATCTCTTTGATCGGTAGCGTTCCCGACAAGGACCGTGCATTCCTGAATCAATTCGCAAAGGCCTTCATCGCATACGACCTGAAGCAGGAAAATCTGATCACAGAGAGTACGCTGAGGTTCATTTCCAGCGAATTGCAGCACATTGAAGACAGTTTGTTTCGGGTAGAGCAGATGCTCGAGGACTTCCGGGTCGAAAACAAGACAGTCAATCTCAGCACAGAGGGACAAACGATCTTCAATCGGTTGAATGACTTTCAGTTGCAGGAGTCTGAAGAGGTGGGCAAGAAGCGGTATTTCCAGTTCTTGTTGAACCTCTTCGAAGAGCAGGAACGAGAGACAGCGACTCAGGGGGCGATGCTGCCACCGCCCGTCATAGGAATTGGAGACGCTTCTGTGGTCAATCTGATCACCCAACTCAATACATTGTACGCTCATCGTCAGCAGATGACCTCTTCTTTAAAGACGAACAACCCCCAGCTGCGGCAGATGGAGGCGGAGATCGTAGCTATGGAAAAGCTGTTGGAGGCAAATGTGCGGGCGGCCATCAAGCAATGCGATGTGCGTCTCTCTGAGATACAGGGGAGGATCCGTTTATTGGAAAGCAGAATGGAGGGGTATCCTTCGACAGAAAGGAGCCTGGTCAATATTCAGAGGAAATTCCAGCTGAATGAAAACCTTTACATGCTATTCTTGGAGAAACAGGCCGAGACCCAGATCGCCTTGGCCTCCAACGTGCCACGGAATAGGATCCTCGACCGGGCTTGGACAGATGAGAGCGCAGTTGCGCCCAATCGAGTGGTGAATTTTGGATTGGCCCTTCTTCTCGGCCTGCTGATACCGACCCTGTACATCTTGGGCAAGGAATATCTGAACACCAAGATCGTGGAACGGAAAGATCTGGAATCGGTGACCACCATTCCGGTGATCGGGACCATATCGCACAACCAGCACGATTCACCGCTGGTGGTCACCAATCACCCCAAAGCATCGATCTCTGAGGCCTTTCGCGCCATAAGATCCAATCTGAGCTTTACCATCAACAAGTCCGAGGAAGCCTCCAAGGTCATCCTCATCACTTCAAGCATAGGAGGAGAGGGTAAGACCTTTTGTTCGATCAATCTTTCATTGGTCCTTGCCTTGACGGGAAAAAAGGCGGTTTTGGTCGGGGTCGATCTGCGTAAGCCCAAGATCTATAATGACTTTGACCTTTCAAATACGGTGGGACTGTCCAATTATCTCGCCGGTATGAACACGATCGATGAGGTCCTTCAGGAATCGAATGAAGCGGGTTTGACCATCCTATCGGCGGGACCTATTCCTCCAAACCCATCCGAATTGATGATCGGACCGAGGTTTGAAGTGCTCATCGATGAATTGCGTGAGCGTTTTGACTACATCGTTATGGATTCACCGCCTATTGGTCTGGTGGCAGATTCCTCAGAGATCATGAAATATTCAGATCTGGTTCTCTACGTGGTTCGACAGAATTACACGGACAAGGGCCTCTTGCACATGATCAATGAGCGGTACGCATCTGGGGCGGTATCCAACCTGGCCTTGATCTTCAACGATTACGATGCACTGGCGGGTTACGGTTATGGTTATGGCTACGGCTATGGTTACGGCTATGGTTACGGCTATGGATATGGCTACGGTTACGGCTATGGATATGGCTACGGCTATGGCTACTTTGAAGAGGAACAAAAGAAAAAGGGTACACGGAATTTATTCGGTTTCGGAATGCGGAATAAAGGCGATAAGGCCTGATACCGAAGAATAAGGAGATTAATGGTCCCAAAAGAAAGCCCCGCTCAAAGCGGGGCTTTTTTGTATCGATTGGGTTTAAAGATCAATTCTTGATCACTTTGCATTGACGTGATCTCTCCCTGTCGTCAGCAATGTGCACTATATAGGCGCCATCATTGAGCTCGGAAAGGTCGAAACGCAGTTCGGGGCCATCTGCCTGCTTCTCGACGATGACGCGGCCCAGTAGATCCGTCAGTTGCACCAATGAGCCTTGAGCTGCTGCAACAAAGAGGATGTCATCAACAGGGTTTGGGTAGACTTCATTGATGATTTCTGAATTTGAAGGAGCCAAATTTCCATTCTTAGTGAAAGGAACCCCTCTGAGTGCAAAGCAGGCTCTGGCCGACGTAGTGGGTGTGCCGTTGTCATTGTATCGCGCGATCACACTGAACTGATAGTTGCCTGGAGTACCTCCGGCGAAGTCTACGGAAGCCGTTGTGTTGGTGGTCAACGAGCTCGATGTCCAAGCGACCGTATTTCGAAGTCGATACTGAACCCGGTAACCGATCAGGCTCTGTCCCGTTTGGAAATTTGAAGGGTCCCAGGTCACAGTTACGACTGTTCCACTCCGCGTGGTGCCCACATTGGCCGGGGTAGCTGAAGTATTGGCCAGGGTGGACGCGGTGATTGAATCCGTCATTGTACAGCCGGTTTGGTCTGTGACCGACACCGATAGGGTTTCCCCCTGTGCAGCAAAAGCCCGTTTGGTCGTCGTACCATTGCTCCAGAGGTAGGTGGGGGTGCCTGTTCCGCCGGCATAGCCCGCCCGCAAGAGAACCGAATCATCAGGGCAGGTGGCGGGTGTCTGCTCGACAACCGTGAGTACCTGTGAATTGCAGGGAATGGTGAATGATGAAATATTTCCATCGATCACAGATCCGGTCAATGTGCCGCTTCCGCCTCCGCCGCCCGTGTTGAACAGGACAAATCCGTTTCCAGCCATATCGAGATTACAGGCCAATGGGTTGGCCCATATTTCACCGGGGCCGTCCAGTGTGTCCACTTCAAGCCAAACCAGTACAGTGCTGTTGAACCAGGGCGCTACATTGAAATTCTTGTGTCCCTGTGGGGCTTTACGGAATTTGCGGCTTCTGATCTGCGAGGAGTCCACTCGGATGGGGTTGCTGCTGATCACGCGCATCCAACGAACCCTGTATTGGTCTCCGTGGGCCAAAGGACCGAGGTAGGCGCGGTACTTTCCCCTTCCGTGATCGAGCTCTTTCACAGAATCAAGCTTGGGACAAAACTTCTGAAGAGCCGAGCCCAGTGTGTTGGTCCGTGCATCGGAAACTTCTTCCGAACTCACATCGTCATTGGCGGATGCAACCGAACGGTATGCAAAAGCGGCAACGTAATAGCGCGTTCCTGGATTCAGACTGTCAACGTTAATATACCCATCCGCATTGGCCGTACTGTTATATATACAGTATCCGTTATTGGAGCCGTTGGCCGAGACCATTGTACCGGAACCATAGAGCACATTGCCATTGTAATTGGAAAACTCCTGTGCATTGTGCGTAAAGAAGGAGGAGAATGGACTTTCCGACATGAAGACGGCCACACCGTCCCAATCGACCCCGCTGACTCCGGATGGTTTGCTCCAGATGATGTTCATCGAGCTTGCATTATTGGCTACAAGGGTCAGGTTGCTGACCGGATTCAAGGCACCCTGAACTTCTATGTAGCCCGTCATTCCAATGCCGGCGTGCGGATCACACTGATAACTGTAGGCGCCTGCCGTTTGAAACAGGTGGCCGAAGGAGCTTTGCGGAGCTGGTCCGCTGTAGAATCCTTCTGGATTATTGGGGTAAGTGGCCAGTGATCCGTTGACATTGTGGTTTCCAGTAATGCTCCAATAAACCGAGTCTCCTTCCTGGATGTATAGGGTTTCTGGAACGAAGCTGTTTCCAGCATTGGTCACCGTATGGGTAACGCTGCTGAAAGTGTTGATGCTGAACGGCGTTGCATCGAATGGAACATCGGGCGCTGTTCCGTCCAAGTGCTGGTTGCCTCCACCGTCTTGGGTGATCCATTGGCTGGGATCCATCAAGGAGGCGGTGGTAGCAGCTGCGTCCATTCCTGTCCTCGGACCCACATAGGCCGCGATGTCTTCATCACCTCCGATATCGAAGGCTGTACTCCCTTCTACCAGGCCCGTTCCAGTGAGCACACCGCGGGCAGAGAAACCATCGTTGGCCAG
>CATILC010000135.1 GCA_949516455.1 Flavobacteriia bacterium
GCCCCGTTCCGTAGATTCCTATCTGCGTTGGGGCTTCTTTCACTCCGTTTTCCAGCAAAAGGAATACTTCTCCACTTATGTGTTCGAAGACACCGCCATGGAGCTGCTGGAAAATGACCCCGATCTGAAAGAGGCCTTCGAGGCCTGGAAAGAAAAAGAACGTGAAAAAGCCGGCAATCCCTATGAGGTACTGGGGTTCATCTACAGCCGTTCCTCCTATCAGGAAAAGGAATTCCTGCGCTATCCGATCGCACGCATCCCCTAAAACAGTCGGCTGACTTTCTTCAACCAGAGGTAGAATGGCGCCGGAGGTCGGTCTGAGGACTTCCCAGCGGGTCTTTTGTGTGCCCTGTTCCTGATCGGCTTATCCGATGCCCAACGCTCGTTGTTGGGCGAAAGAAGAGAGATGCTGCTTGCGTGAAAGGCGGAATGAATGTTCATGTTGTTGATTTTAAGTGGTTTTATCGATGAGCGATGATCAGAGTCCCAGCGATTTATTGATCTCGTCGATCAGACCGTGGTGCGGACCCGACTTCAGATCGATATGCAAAGTGTTCTTGACATTCCAGATCACCCAGATACCGATGATCAACAGCATGGTCAGCAAGAAGACCACAACCAGGGTCTGAACACTGAAGGAGAACTTATCGATGGCCTCCTCGACAGGATCGCTGATGCCTTCCTTTTGGCAAAGGACCGGGTCCAAATCATTCACCCGAGCAATCCTCTGCAAAGGCGTGCGATGAGGATCTTTACTCGTAAAGGAAACGTTGCTGCCGTTTCCATTCTGTGAGTTGATTTTGACTTGCGTTTCCATGATCTGTTTACTCGTTGTTTTTTGATTACAGAGCAAAACTGCACGGAGGGGCTTCCGCCCAAAACCCACTTAGAGAATTGGGCAGGTACGTTCAAGAATTCGGTAGAAGCCTTTAGAATTCGGGGAAGAAAAAATGAGTGGATCGGCGAAAATTCCCTCCTGGAGCGGGAAAAGCCCGGCTGTCAGGGCTGACTCAGGGCATGCAAGAACTGCAAGAGCGATTGCTTCTCCTGCGGGCTCAGACCGAGGGGTCGGATGTTTGGATGATGTGGCGCGCCGGGATCTCCTCCGCGATCATAGTGATCGATCACGGCCTCAAGATCCGCATAGCGACCGTCGTGGAAATAGGGCGCACTCTGGGCGATATCCCGGAGCGAAGGGACTTTGAATCGACCGTAGTCCGAAGGAATGCCAGTGGATCGATAGCGCCCTTCCGCTGTGCCGCTCGTGTCGCTTCCATTGCGTTCCAAGGCATAATTGGTGAAGTTGAAACCCGAATGACAACTGCCGCATCCCAAACGCTCACTTTTGAAGAGTTGTAAGCCGCGCTTTGCCGCTGCTGTCAGGGCGGAAGTTTCTCCGTTGATGAAGCGGTCATAGTCCGAATGGCCCGCGATCAGACTTCGCTCGAATTGAGCGATCGCGCGAGTGATCACAAATGGATCCAGGTCTCTTGCGTAGGCCTCCTGACTCATCCGCCTGTAGATTGGGTCGCTCCCCAGCTCTTCAGACAAGGCCACGATGTTGTGGGCAAATTCATTCTCCTCCTGAATCGGTACAAGCACCTGCATTTCCAAAGTCGGTACGGAAGCGCCTCTCAGATAGTACGGATGATAAGCCACATTCCAGAGACTGGGTGCATTGCTTGTTCCGGGCCGGCCAAAAGCGCCCGGGCTGTTGGCCCGCTCATCGGCAAATCCATGTTCGGGAAGGTGACAGGAAGCGCAGCTGACCGAGCCGTCTTTGGACAATGCGCGCTCGAAGAAGAGTTTTTCGCCCAGTTGCCTGCGCGCCTCGGTGGGCAAATTGTCTTCAGGATGAGGGACCGAAGGGAAATGAACCGGAACACGCTTGTGCACACTCGCTTCCAAAAGAACATGAGTGCCTTCCTTTTGGCAGGCCATTACTACTATCGCCAATATCAGTGACCAACCGCGGAAAGGACTTCTATTCAAAAGGATTGCTGTAGGTGTGCTCAGTAGGGAGGTCGAGGTCAGTCAGTGTATTCAAAAAAGCTACAAGGTCCTGCTTGTCTTGTGGAGAAAGCAAGAGTCCGGCAGGAAGGGTCATGACCAATGCCGGGTCCAGCGTAGGGCTGTTCTGCACCTGAGCATTGTAGTGCTCCACCACTTCATCCAATGTCTCGAACCGACCATCGTGCATATAGGGTGCTGTCAATGCCACATTTCTCAGGCTGGGCACCTTCATTTTTCCGAAGTCCTGTGGATCCTGTGTCACCATGCCTCGACCTGGGTCCGCAGAAAAAGCGGCTGCATCTAGGCCGTTGTTCATATAGAGATCATTCTCAAAATTCAGATTAGAATGGCAATGTGCACAGTCCGCTCCAGATTGATCAGGGAAAAAAGGGTTGTACTCCTGAAAGAATAATGCGCGGCCTCTTTCTTCTGAATCGGAAAGAACTTCTTCTCCTCTCAAAAACGCGTCGTACCGGCTGTTCACCGATACGATGGAAAGCATGAATGCCTCTAGTGAGAGACTCATGCGCTCTGCTGTTATCTGACCACTTCCAAAGGCGCGAATGAATTGATCGGTATAAGTCGGGAGTGCGGAAAGCTTATCTACGACATTATCGAGATCTTCAGCCATCTCCAAACTGTCTTGAATGGGCATAAGGCTCTGATCCCGAAGTTTTTCCGCCCGACCGTCCCAGAAATACCCATTGTCGTTCCAGGCCATATTGAACACGGCCATGGATTGGCGATGGCCAGCTAGACCGTGGATGCCCACAGAGAATCGAGACGTGTCTGAAAACGCATGTTCCTGTCTGTGGCAGGATGCGCAGGACATGCTGTTGTCCAGGCTGAGTTTTTTCTCGTGGAAAAGCATGCGGCCCAGCCTCACCTTTTGCACGGTCAATGGATTGTCTGAAGGCAACTTGGGATCCGGCAAGGATCCTTTTTCCAACAAATAGGGAGTCTGATCCCACTGGGCAGAGGAGGTGTTGGTCTCCTTTACACAAGAGGGGCTAAGGAGCATAAGCCCCAACAGAACTCCGATAATAAACCCGCTGGATCGCACTAGCGACAAATGAGTTTACGCGTCAGGGAACGCCCTTTCGCATCCGAACATCCGAGGATGTAGAGCCCATTCCCGGGAAGTTCCAAATTCAGCCCTTTCGAACCTCCATGGTGATCGCCCTGAGCAACAACAACACCTAATACATTCAAAACCCTCCAATGCATCGGCTCTTCTGTCGCGATCGTGATCCTTCCTCCAGTAGGATTGGGGAAAACCTCTACAGATATGGGTTCTTCTGTTTCAAACTGCGAAAGAACAGAACCATTTCCCTCGTGCGAAGTGAAGACCTTGAGTGCAAAATTGTCCAGCAGAACGACAGCTTCTCCTGATGTGCCATGACGGATCAGACCGGCGTTGACATCCACACCATCCAGCGCCTTGGCATAGTCTGCCGTGAGCGAAACGACCAGGTCCGAACCCTGCGGCAGACCTGCAGTGGTGATCTGTTGGATCTTGTAGTTGTTGTCGCCGAGCGCATGGACCTCGTACACCTGGTCCAAAGCACTCCCGGCTTTTCCTTCCATGCACACAAAACGATAACCGGCCTGCCAACCCCAATGCATCGACGGGTTTTTGGGTGCGAGCGGATGCGTCATGGCGTAAGAAGCAGGATCAAGGTGGTTCACCGCCTGCTCCACTCCGATGCCAAATCGGATCGCCTCAAGTGTACCAATGGAAAAAGACCCGAGGGATTCGTCAAAGGGAACATTGGCATCCACCAGGAACCATGTGTTTGGTATCGGTGTGATCTGACCTCCATCATGCACCAATTCGATCTGCGATATATAGAATTGCAAGCGTTCAGTTCGAAAATCGTTGCCCAGATCATTCTGCGCCGTGACGGTTGAACCAAAAGCAGTGCCGCCGAGTTGGTGGTCTATCGAAAGTCGTA
>CATILC010000136.1 GCA_949516455.1 Flavobacteriia bacterium
TCCAGTCCATTGACCGTTCGTCCGTAAAAGTCGAACGAGGCATCCCGGAAGGCCTGAGGAAGCGCTGTGCTGAAGTGACGAAGGGTATGCCATTGCAGATAGGCCCTCCAGGTCTCCAGGTCCTCATCGGCAAATAAGGCATTCAGTGAGGTGATGTATTCCGGCTGGGCGCAAAGCAAGGTATCTCCTTCGAAGCCAATGGAACCAAACAGTGCGGCCACATCGAAAGAGGGCAATAGAGCGGCGAATGCATCTGCCGACATCTTGTTGTAGGTCCTATCTGGATCCCTGAGTTCTGAGCGGCTCATCTGGACCTGTGCCATAGAGGTTTCCAAACGCAGGATGGCCTGTGCTTTGTCTTCCGCATTGTCGATGCCTGCCAACTCAAGGAAGGCAGCGATCAGCTGGGTATAAGCCAGACGAATGGAGTCATTCTTGGGCGCCTCATCCAAGTAGTAGTCGCGATCGGGAAGGCCCAATCCGCTCTGGCTGATCTGGAAGATGTTGACCCCGGAATTCTTGTCATCGGGGGAAGCATAGGTAGAGAACGGCGTGGAAATACCTCTTTTTTTCATCCCTGCCAGAACCACGGGCAAGTCGCTTCGATCAGACAGTTCATCATAGGGCGAAAGGATCCTGGCCAGATTCGCCGCTCCCTGCTCTTCGATGGCCACAGTGTCGATAGCGGTCTTGTAGTGATCCTTGATCTTTTGCTGGTAGCTGCCCTCGGGATATTCATTTTCCTCCAATCGATCCAACAATGCACGGATCCGATGTCTGTTCTCCTCGATCAATAGGTTGAAACTTCCCCAGCGCCCTTCGCTCGGTGGAATGGGATTCTGCTCCTTCCATCCACCAGAAGTATAGGAGGCAAAATCTGCACAGGGGTCCACATCCGTATCGAACCATTCCGGATCGAATCCTGTGAAGTCAGACGAAGAGGATCCATTGGCCGTCGGCCCATCGGAGCAGGCGACCACAGTGGCCAGGCCCATCAGACAGAGGTACTTTTTCATTTGTGGCTTTGTTTTTCTCATTGATTTATCCAGGACCTTCTCAACTCGATCTGTTGCGCATTTGGGGCATCGTCAACGCCCATGATGTGCCTGTAGGTGACAGGATAGCTCGATGCTTTTCCCTTGAGTTTCTTTTTCTTCCACTTGCCTTTCTTTTCCCGCAGCACCACCATCTCCACTTTGTCTCCCGGACGCGTGTCCGAGTAGAAAGAACTGAATATGTCCCGGGCACTTTCGATGTTCAATTCCTCCCCCTGCAACGCCAATAGGCGGTCGCCGCTCATCAATCCGAGGTCTTCACCCATGGGGCTCAGTCCTTCATCATCGTAGAGGAACAACAATTCTTGTTCGGGATCGTAAGAAATGGACAGTTCCCCAAAACCAACCTGATCGACGGCACGGGCTTCTTCATATAAAATGCCCGCCTCCGCCAGCAATCCTTGCAGCGGCAATGGTGCAGCTCCCTCCACATATCTGGCAAAGAATTCATCGAGTCCACTGCCCCAGCGATCTGACAGGTAGCCAAAGAGGGCATCGTCCACAAAAAAGGTATCCGGACCAAAATGCTGACCCAGGTCGTTCATCATATCCAGCAAGCCGTGCTTCCCCTGACTCTCGACTCGCAACTGGAGATCCAAACACATGGCGATCATGGCGCCTTTGTCGTAGACGCTGTTGTACTCCTCATTGAAAAGATCGAGGACGTGCTCGCTCATCACTGTCATGGGCAGGTAGGGATCGTAATTGTCTGCAGAACGCAACTTGCTTTCGAGCTCCGAGATGAACTCCTCAAAAGACATCAGGCCCTGCCGGACCTGGACGAGAACAGAAGTATACTCAGTGACCCCTTCGTACAGCCAGAGGTGCTTGGACATGCTCGGCGAATAGAAATCGAAGTCATTGATCTGCTGAGCATGAATGGCCAGTGGTGTCACGATGTGCAGGAATTCATGCGCCACGATGTTCCTTATCTCCTGGCCCATGAGTTCAGGATCGAATTCGGGCAAATAGAGCACCGTACTCGTCTGATGTTCCAATGCACCATATCCCATCACCGACGGATCGGGCAGATCGGCGTAGATCAGGATGACATATCGATCGGTGGGAAGGGTTCCGCCGAGATAGCTGCCTATGGCCTCGAGAACGGGCGCAGAGGATGCCAGCGCATCGGAAGCCGTGAGCGTTCCTCCTGCCGAATGGACCGCCACAGTCACGCGGGTGGAACCCACCATGGTGCTGACCGTATCGGGTTGTGCATAGAGAATGGGGCGGTCGTGCAACTCAAAATAGGATCGGGCCAAAAAGCGGTCCAGTGTATCCGAAGAAGCGATCCGCTCCAGCGCGGTGCTGCCCCACATTGAGGCGGGCTTCTCCACATCCAGTGTATAAGGAAGGTTCTTGGCGCTTTGGATGTAGCCGACCATTCCAAAGAGATTGAGGAGAAAGGCATCCGAACCAAAGCCAGTACCACCCGGACGAAAGATGCGGTCATCCGGTTCGTCCGCTGCGTCAAAACTGTCGTCAATGCGGTATTGGATGCGGTACAATTCGCTGGCGCGAAGGATTCGCCATTTGTTCGTGTCCATCCGCTGCACAGGAAGGGTATCTCCTCTCGAATCCGTGGCGACAAAAGAAGAGACGAAGCGGCCAAAGTCCGAAACGTCATAGGTGCCCGGCACCACACGCGGCATGATGTAGTAGGCTGTATCCCTTTCGATCAGCGCAGGGATCAATTCCACAAGCAGCCGATCTTCTTCGTACGAGTGGGTGGAAATGAATACCTGACATTCATTGGCGCGCTGGATGGGCAGTTCCTTGAACTGGGCATTTGCACTGAAGCCGAACAGACAAGCCAAGAATATGGACCATCTACCCTTCATCGGTCCCGTATCTGATTTCGTGCGTGATCTCTGCCGCCTTGGCCAGCATGGCCGTCACCCCGCAGTAGCGCGTCAGGGAAAGATGCACGGCTTTTTCCATTTTGGGCCGGGCCTCCTCATGCATGCCCAAGACCGTATAGACAACATGGATGCGGTCGTAGTATCTCGGGTGCTCCTCGGTCAGTTTGCCACTTACAGCGATGTGCAACTCGCCAAAATCCGCACGCATCTTCCGAAGCAGGGATACCATGTCAATGCCGGTGCAACCCGCGAGCGATACCAGCAACAGCTGCTTCGGACTCGGCCCTTGCTCTGTTCCGCCAATGTCCTTGTGCCCATCGATGACGAGGGCATGACCCTGCAGCTGGGTGCGAAAATCCATTCCGCCCGTGCTGCTCATTTCTATGTGATGATCAAAAGTCAAAGCAGAAAGATATTTCAAGGGAGCGAAACCATCAGCAATATTGTAGGAATTCTTCTGTTCCACTCTGCAATGACCTTTTTTTAGCTTTGCCCACCATCTTTAGCCATCCCTGATGAAAGGAACTCCGCAGGAAGAGCAGTACTTCGAATCGACCAACATCATTCTGTATATCTACAACTGGCGCCGCCCGCTGCTCATAGCGAGTGTGATCGGTGCTGTGTTGTCCACGGTCTTCTCAGGACCCAGATTCATCACGCCCTTGTTCAAGTCGGAAGTGGTGGTCTTCCCCTCAACGACCCATTCTGTTTCGCGTGCTGTTCTGCCCCAGAACTTTCCCTCGGGGAGCGATGTGATGGAATTCGGCGACGAACAAGAAGCCGAGAATCTGCTTCAGGTGCTCAACTCCGATGAGATCCGCCAGCGCATCATCGACTCCTACGACCTGATGCGTCACTATCGCATACCAAAAGATTCAAAATTCCGCTACACCGCCCTGAACAAAGCCTATGAGAATCGGGTGCAATTCAGCCGGACAGAATTCATGTCGGTGGTCATCACCGTTTTGGATTCCGATCCGGATACCGCGGCATTGATCGCCAACGACATCAGCGATCTGCTCAATGAAGTCAAAGGGCGCATCAAGAAGGAACGCGCCATCAAAGGCTTGCAGATCGTGGAGCAGGAATTCCTCAACCTGCGGAGTGAACTGGACAGCATGGAATTCGAACTCACCAAGCTCAGGGAACGGGGCGTCCACGACTATGAATCGCAGGCAGAGGTCTTCTCCGAACAACTGGGCATCGCCATTGTGAAAGGCAACGACAAAGCCGCACGTCAGATACAACTCCGCCTGGACACGCTGGCAAAATACGGGAGCTTCTACGTGGCCCTTCGGGACGAGAGCCGGATCCTCAAAGACGAACTGGTGCGTCTAAAGACCCGTTACGATCAGGCGAAAGTGGATGTATACCAAACCCTACCCGAGACCTTCCTGGTGAACCGGGCCTTCCCGGCCGAACGCAAGACCTTCCCGAAGCGCTCTCTGATCGTTCTGATCTCGACTCTGGGCACTTTCCTATTCACTCTGGTCTGCATCATCATCACAGACACCATCCGCAGCCAAAAGAAGGCCTGAGCGCATGGAAAAGACCCTCGGAAAAAAATGGGTCTACGGACTGACGGCCGCTTTCCTGCTGCTGAACAGCTTCTTGATCGTCAAGCAGTTCTTCTGGCTCTCGCTCCTTCCCGTTGTGATCGCCGTGATCGGAATGGCTTTTTACTCGCTGGATAAACTGCTGTATCTGACCGTTTTCCTGACGCCGCTTTCCATCAGCGTGGAAGAGTTGGATCTGGGGGTCAGCATGAATCTGCCCACCGAACCACTCTTTTTTGGCATCATGCTTCTGTTCTTTCTGAAGCTGATGATCGATGATGGTTTCGACACCGCTTTCCTGCGGCATCCGCTTACTCTGATGATCGGTCTGCAGCTGGCCTGGATGCTTATGACCAGTGTCAGCAGCAGCATGCCCCTTGTTTCCCTCAAACATATGCTGGTCCGTCTGTGGTCGGTCACTGCCCTGTACTTTGTGATGTCGCGTCTTTTCACCTCCGAACGCAATTTGAGCCGCTTCCTTTGGCTCTACCTCATTCCGCTGGCCGTTGTCATCCTCTTTACCACCTATGTGCACTGGACACGTGGTTTCAGCAAAACAGGCTCGGTGAATGCGATGTATCCATTCATCAAGGAGCACACCTCATATGGAGCCATCATCGGACTGTACATCCCTGCTTCTTTTGCACTGGCCTTCTTGAGAAAAAGCCGAATGGACAAGAGGGCCTTTGCCCTATTCATCTTCCTCATCGTGACCACCGGACTGGTGCTTTCCTACACACGGGCCGCCTGGGTGAGCGTTGCAGCTTCGCTCGGAGTGATGGTGCTGCTCCTGCTGCGCATTCGGGTCTGGGCCTTTTGGCTGCTAACGGCCGCCGTTGCTGGCGGCATTCTTCTGAATCTCGATCCCATCATCGACCGTTTGTCGAGCAACAACCAGGATTCAAGCGATGATCTGGGGGAACATGTCGAATCCATTTCCAATATTTCGACAGACGCTTCCAATCTGGAACGCATCAACCGCTGGAATTCCGCATTGAAGATGTTCGAGGAAAGGCCCATTGTCGGATTTGGACCCGGCACCTACCAATTCCAGTATGCGCCCTACCAGAATCCGCGTCAAAAGACCATCATCAGCACCAACAACGGCGATGTGGGCAATGCGCACTCAGAATACATCGGTCCGCTCGCCGAACAGGGACTGCCCGGTATGTTGCTGGTCTTATTGTTTCTGATCATCCTTTCCCGAACAGCCGTACGCGTGATCTACCGCAGCCGATCGCCTTCTGAACGATTGCTGGCCACCGCACTGTTCATGGGTCTGGTGAGTTACTTCACCCACGGACTGCTGAACAACTTCCTCGATATGGACAAAGCAGCTGTCCCGGTCTGGGGATTTTCAGCCGCATTGGTCATGATGGATCTCGGGCGTATTCGCTGGTCGGACGACGATTCCTCTGATCAGAGTCCGAGCGCTTCGAGTACCTGAGCCGTCGGCTCTTTGGTCTTGACCTTGGTGAAGATCTTCTCGATCGTGCCTTTCTCGTCGATAATGAAGGTTTCCCTGTGGATACCGTCGTATTCGCGCCCCATGAATTTCTTGTTGCCCCAAACGCCGTAGGCATTGATCACCTCGCGTTCGGTATCGGCAATAAGGGGGAATGGGAGGTCGAATTTGTCGACGAATTTCTTGTGTGACTTTTCGCTGTCGGCACTCACCCCAATGACCTGAATGCCGTGTCCGGCCAATTCCTTGTCGTGGTCCCGGAAATCACAGGCCTCAGCCGTGCAGCCGGGCGTATTGTCCTTTGGATAGAAATAAAGGACCACTTTCTTTCCTGCGTGATCGGATAGTTTGATGGTCTGTCCGTTCTGATCGATCCCTTCAAAGGCAGGGGCGGGATCGCCTTCTTTCAAATGCGTCATCTTGCTGTTTTTGTCAAAATAAAAAACAGCCGCTGATTGTTCACATGATCTGAACCAGCCATGCGTGTCCTGCATTGTCTTATTTTTGAGTCTGTGCATTATCTCCTGTCCTTCAGCCTGTTTGCACTTTCCCTTTGGTCTTTCCGATCGGGGGGCTGGATCAGCTTTGCACCCATGGTCTACAGCTTCGGATGCATCCCGCTCTTTGAGTTGTTCCTCCGGCCCAATAAAAAGAATCTGAACCCCGACCAGAAGGAATACAGGGCCTCGGACAAATTCTATGACCGCTTGCTCTATCTCGTCGTACCCCTTCACTTCTCCTGCCTCGGTGTATTCCTGTACACCGTATGGAGCCATCCTGAAGCAGAGGGTCTGACCTATTGGGGATGGGTCAGTTCCATGGGCATCCTCAACGGGGTCTTTGGGATCAATGTCGCACACGAACTCGGGCATCGGCCAGGCAAAAAGGAACAGTTCCTCGCTCAGTTCCTCCTTCTCAGCAGCCTCTACATGCATTTCTTCATTGAACACAACAGAGGACACCATCGCTATGTGGCCACCCGGGAAGATCCGGCGACGGCCCGGAAATGGGAGCCGGTTTATGTATTCTGGCTGCGTTCGACCATTGGGTCCTGGCTGCAGGCATGGGAGCTCGAATTCGATCGCCTGAAAAGAAAGAAGATCGGAAAGTGGTCCATCCACAATCAGATGGTCCGCTTCACTGCTGTTCAGCTTCTTTTTTGCATCGGGATCTTCTGGTTGGGCGGACAGGCGGTGGGTGTGGCCTTCCTCCTCTCAGCAGGATTTGGCATTATGCTGCTCGAAACCGTGAATTATATCGAACACTACGGCCTGATGCGTTCGCGCGTCAGTGAACTGAGATACGAGAAAGTCATGCCCTGGCACAGCTGGAACTCCAACCACAGAGTGGGCCGATGGATGCTCTTTGAGCTGAGCCGACACTCCGATCACCACCACCGACCGGCCCGAAAATATCAGCTGCTCGAACATCATCCACACAGCCGGCAGCTCCCCACGGGTTACCCGGGCATGATGCTCATCAGTTTGCTTCCCCCACTGTTCTTTGGTCTGATCCACCCCAGACTGAATGCGCCCGTGCACTCCTAAGTGCACTTATCGCAGCATCTGCGCTGCCGCACTGGCCCTTCTTACATTTGCCCCATGGTGACCAACGATCAACTCAAGGAAATCGAAGAACGGGTGCTCAGCCTCCGGGGCTATCTGCATCTGGACCAGAAAAAAGTAGAGATCGCCAACGAGGAAGAGAAGACGGCCGATCCGGGCTTCTGGGAAGACAACAAGAAGGCCGAGCAGGTGATGAAGAAGATCCGCGGACTCAAGTTCTGGGTGGAAGGCTATGCAAAGGCGGAAAATCTGCTGGAAGAACTGAAACTGGCCATTGAATTCCATCGGGAAGGCGAACTGAGTGAAGAGGAGGTCGATCAGCTTTCGGAAAGCCTCACCAAAGAGGTGGAAGAGCTGGAATTCAGAAATATGCTTTCCGAGGAGGAAGACAAACTCAATGCGGTCATACAGATAACGGCAGGCGCCGGAGGGACAGAAAGCTGCGACTGGGCCGGCATGCTCATGCGCATGTATATGATGTGGGGCGACCGAAGAGGATTCAAGGTCAAGGAATTGAATCTGCAAGACGGAGAAGTGGCGGGCATAAAGACAGTCACCCTCGAGATCGAAGGCGAATTTGCCTTTGGCTATTTAAAAGGAGAAAATGGCGTTCATCGTCTTGTGCGCATTTCGCCATTTGACTCGAATGCCCGCAGACACACCTCATTTGTCAGTGTGTATGTCTTCCCCATGGTGGACGACAGCATCGAGATCAATGTCAATCCTTCTGAGATCGAATGGGACACCTTCCGGTCGAGCGGAGCGGGCGGTCAGAACGTGAACAAGGTGGAAACCGGGGTTCGTTTGAAGCACAAAACTTCGGGCATCATCATCGAAAACACAGAGACGCGGTCCCAGCTGCAGAACAAGGAGCGGGCCATCCAGCTGCTCAAGTCGCAGCTTTACGAACTGGAAATACAGGCGCGCAATGAAAAACGGGCAGAGATCGAAGCCGGTAAGAAAAAGATCGAATGGGGTTCTCAGATCCGGAACTACGTGCTGCATCCGTACAAGTTGGTCAAGGATGTGCGCACGCAAAAAGAGACCTCGGATACCGAAGGCGTTTTGAACGGTGATCTGGATGATTTCCTGAAGGCTTTCCTCATGCAGCAGGGTCAGGCTACTGAGGCCGATTGAACATTCGCTCATTGAGGCTTTCTCAGGCCAAGGAAAAATCTGAATTTTAAAGCAAGGAGGAATCGATACAGATGAAAGGCCTTGCATCTTTTTTATTCACGCTGAGCATCATCAGCCTGCATCTGGAGGCCCAATTGTCTGCGCCTGGATTTCTGGAGAACGGCGGGCAATGGGATGAAAACGTTCATGCCGCTGCACCCATGGGCGGTGGCGAATGCTTCCTGACACGAGCGGGTTGGACCTACAAGCTCTATGAAACCGATGCCTTTGAAGCATATCATGAGTGGCACCATCATAAAGAAGAAGCCCAGGATCCACCGCGTTTACGGGGGCATGTTCTGCGGGTGGATCTTCTGGGCGCAGCTCTTGGTGAACCGATCCGCTTGGACGAACAGTCCGGCCGCACAAATGTGCTGAAAAGACATAGGAGCGCCCGCGACCTGCGCACCCACAACAGCTACATCTTCCATGAGGTCTATCCGAACATCGATCTTCTTTGGGAACAAGAAAACGGCCATTTGAAATACACCTTTATTGCCGGAGCGCAAGCCGAAATCTCAGACATCCGCATGCACTGGATCGGACAGGACGGCGTGGAGCTGACAAAAGGTGGCGAACTGAGCATTTCGACCTCTGTTGGTGCCTTGCACGAAAAGCGCCCGTACGCCTATCAGCTGGTGGAAGGAAAGGAAGTGCCCTGTGCTTCCCGATTTGTTTGCTCGGGAGACACGGTCCGGCTGGAATCCGAGCGCCTCTTTCCCGACCGGCCGCTCTATTTGGATCCGGACGTGATCTTCTCGACCTACTCGGGTTCGGTCTCCGACAATTGGGGTTTTACTGCCACCTACGATGCATCTGGCCGAATGTATCTGGGCGGGATTGGCTTTGGGAGCGACTTTCCCGTCTCCTCGGGTGCATTCGACACCACCTTTGCCGGAACAATCGATATCACCCTGATGCGGCTCAGTGCCGATGGAGTGAATCGGGAATTCGCCACCTGGCTCGGCGGTTCCGAAGTAGAACAGCCGCATTCGCTGATCGCCGACGGAAACGAGCTCATCATTTTTGGAGTGACGGGCTCCCTGGACTTTCCTGTTTCGGCCACTGCATTTGACTCGACCTTCAATGGCGGCAGCAGCGTTCCCGGCATCGGCGGCACCTTCTCACTCGGATCTGACCTGTTTGTCAGCAGACTCAGTGCAGACGGCTCCCAATTGATCGCCTCCACCTATTTGGGCGGGAGCGATAACGACGGCATCAATGCTGCACTGATCAACAACTACGGCGATGCGGCAAGAGGAGAGGTCAA
>CATILC010000137.1 GCA_949516455.1 Flavobacteriia bacterium
GAGGCGTACACCAGGTCATAGGAATGGCCTTTGCTTAAGGAACGCGCAGTTTTGAAATAGGTCCAATAGGTCCGAAGAGTGTCCAGCATGCCCCCCGAATGCGCGGGCACCTTGCATCTGTGTATATGCAGGCCATCCATGATCTCTTGCTGCTTGGCCTCTTGAGTGTAGCTCTTGTAGCGGCTCGGGAGGGTGGTCACCACATCGATCCTCCCAGAATAGCGGGCCGCCAATTCACGCGCCAAGGGTGTATTCCGAAAAGAGCCCGCACCCATGTCCGGATAAAAATTGGAAACGAGGAAAAGGATGCGTCCTGAACTCACAATTGGCGGATATGCGCTGCGATCCGTTGAGCTGTTTTTCCGTCCCACAGAGGCGGAATCGCCCCCTTCTTCCACGCTCCTGAAAAGAGTCTCCGCATGGCCGGGGCGATCGCTTCAGGATCGGTTCCGATCAGTTCATTGGTGCCCAGTTCGACCGTTTCCGGCCTCTCGGTATTGTCCCTCAAAGTGATGCAGGGAACCCCCATGACCGTGGTCTCCTCCGTGATGCCCCCAGAATCGGTGACGACCACGCGAGCACGTTCCACCAAATAGTTGAATTCCAGATAACTCAATGGATCCAATAGGTGGAGACGATCGTTGGCGACGCCCAATTGCTCAAGGGTCTTTCTCGTTCTGGGATGGACGGGGAATACGATATTCAAATCGCCGCTTTCCTCGATGATCTTGTCCAGGAGTGCCTTGAATTGTGCTTCACCATCCACATTGGCCGGCCGGTGCAATGTCATGACCATATAGTTGCCCTGCTCGAGTCTGCAGGCCTGCCAGCAAGCTGGCTGAATGAATTTTGGACGGTGTTTCAGCAAGGTGTCGATCATGGTATTTCCGACAAAGAAGATCTGTTCTTCCGCCACCCCTGTTCTGCGAAGCTGATCTCCTGCCCACTCCGTCGTCGTGAAAAAGTAGTCCGAAATGCTGTCCGTCACCATTCGATTGATCTCTTCCGGCATGCTGCGATCACCTGAACGAATACCTGCTTCCACATGAGCGACGGGAATGTCCAGCTTCTTTGCTGCAATGGAGCAGGCCAAAGTGCTGGTCACATCTCCGACCACAAGGCAGAGATCGGTGCGCTCCTTCAGAAGCAAGGCCTCATAGCCCACCATGATCCGTGCGGTCTGCTCGGCCTGTGTTCCACCGCCTCCACCAAGATTCACATGGGGCTCTGGGATCCCCAGCTGATCGAAGAAGGAACCGCTCATGTTCCGGTCGTAGTGCTGCCCGGTATGAACCAATCGGAAATCCATTGAAGTTCCTTTCAGGGCATCAATGATCGGGGCGATCTTCATGAAATTCGGTCTGGCACCAGCGATCAGGTCTATTTTTTGGATCATATCCTTTCCCTAATGATGATGCTCGCCTCGGATCGAAAGATTCCGGTCCACATTTGAGCCTGCTTCAATGTGTTGAATTTCTGGGCGTGAAGGTAGGATTCGAGGGCAGAGCTTTCAAAGTTCTTGAATTGAATTTCGAAACGGTCGTTCAGGATAATTCCGCCGTCCACAGACCTCAGTTCCACATCTGGATGGAAGTGCAAATAGGCCTGCGCCTGCTTTGTGCCGCCCAGTATCTGGTCGATGATCTCGATCCCTTGTTCGGACCGGCGGAATGTGCGGCGATGCACTGCACCGAGCCTCTTAAAGCCATCGTGCTGGGCCACCAACAGATCTTTTTCATCCGTGATCCATTCCACCTCTGCCCGTCTGGCCGTTCGAAAGCCACCCCAGACCTCGGAGGAATCGGCTCCTGCATAACTGACCGTATTGTGCGCCGCCGTGGAGCGCTCGTGCTGGCGCCGTTCATTGGGTTGATAGGTGCTCGTTCCCGTGTGAACGATCAATGGACCCAGCTGCTGATCGAACAACTC
>CATILC010000138.1 GCA_949516455.1 Flavobacteriia bacterium
AGTGATGTACTGCGGACAAAACCACGGCCATGTGTGGCCAGATCGATATATCCGCTGTAGAGCGTATCACCTTCCCATGAGCTGCGCTTGTCATAGCCCTGTTTGACCATAAAGACCGGAACGTTTGCGAAGCCGTCGTCCTCAGCCGTCCAGCTGGGTGCTGCCTGATCGATGTTCGAAGTACTCCACACGCCGTACTCCGTACCCAATATGACTTCGGATCCATTGAAGAAATTGAAGACCCCATCATAAACGGGCATCTTCGGAAGGTCGCCCTGCTTGCTTGCGAAAATGGGCGATACCGAAGTGGCATTGCTTGAGTAATACAAATAGGCATTGTTGCCGTAGTTGCCCAGGGTGACCAATACGCGGTCGTTGTCGTTTGGATCGATCGAGATGCCTGTGATCCTCCGGCCAGAGTAACTGGTCACCAGATCGATGGATGTCACGCGATCGGTATTTCCGTTGTCTACGTCTGCAGATTCTCTGCTGCGCGCCTGATTCAGGTTGCTGATCCTGTACAACTGACCGGAAGTCGTTCCGACCCAAAGGATATCACCATCGTCACTGACGGTCATGACGGTCACGGAATTTCCATTTCCTACGTCCAGAATGTGCCACCAGTTCACCCTTGGTGTGGCGAAGTCAAATACTTCACGTGTCATCCACACGCCACCATAGTTGTTGCCACCAAAGGCAGTTCGGCCGCGCAATCCCATGAAGAATGCACCTTGGATCGGATCCTGAACCATGACCGAATCACCTGTGGACATGGTCATAGGAACTGTGTACGTAAAGGGCTTATTGAAAACAGAGCTCTGAATGATCACCTCATCCCCGGCGTCATAGGTCACATCGCAGTAGGCATTCACTTCCAGCGAGAAATACTGATTGAAACGCGCCTTGAAGGCACCTGTGGCCGGATCGAACCACCCTGAGCCATCTCCGCTGAGCATTCCGTTCGCATCACTTGTCAGCTCCTGAGGACCATGCACCACACGAAACGAAGAAGTAATGAACTCAGCAGCGGGCTGAGGCACCTCTATTGTTCCTTCAGACGCTGTATCGCTCAGCAGGGCAAAACCAAGTGATTTAATGGCCCGCTCCGCCTTCCACTGCACACTGTCAGCACTGTTCACATCTTCTGCAGATTCCCAGAGCTCAAAGGGTGCGATGAATTCAGCAAAGGATGAAGAAAGGGAGCCAGAAATGAATTGCGGATCCATTCGTGGGAAGTCATAAAAGGACTCAAAAGATTCGCCACTGTTTTCACTTCGGCCCATGATGCCGTACTGCATCTCTTTGAAGAGCACCTTGGGCACCAACTTCGATGCCGCGACATATCCTCCATCTCCATCGAGGTTGGCGAATACATCTGTCGCAACTTCATAATCGATCCCCGGAGTGCGCACCCCGTAGTTGCCGTTGTTCAACTCAGGAAGGACAGCAATGGTTCCGTTGTCTTGCGAGCCTCCGAGGAACTGACCATCCGCTGAGGCAGTAATGCTGTAGAGCTGCAGGGTATTGTAATTGGTATTGACCGGGGTCCAGGTAAAGCCATTGTTGGCCGAGCGGAAAATGCCGCCGTCATTCACCACATATACGATGTTCGGATTGGTGGGATGCCAAACAGCATCGTGATTGTCCGCATGCACATAGAAGGGATTGTTCGGCGAGTCAAAACGAGAACCTCGGGCCTGCCAGCCCTCACTCGCACTCCAGGACCACAGATCGACACCTCCCATCAGGAAGCGCTCCGGATCGGAAGGATCCACCCCCAGGAGAAGGTCATAATCGCCCTGATTATTGAATGGGTTGAAGCTGTTGCTGCCCTGGATCATCAGCGTCCAGGTCTGACCTCTGTCCATTGTTCTGTAGACGGAGGACAATTCATCCGACCCGTCGATGTGCACGACGTATACATAATCAGGATTGGAGGGTGCCACAGCTATTCTCGAGCGTGCATTGTTTTGAGGCAGACCGCTTCCGGCCTTTGAAACAAAACTGGCGTCGCTGCCATCGGGCGAGTACAAAATCTGAGTGGAAGACTTAACCCATACGCTTCCATCTGAGGCCACAGTGAAGTCTGTGATGCCATTCAACCATTCCGAAGGGGATAGACCGGGTGAATTTTCCACTGGATTGACCCACGTCTGACCGCCATCGTCTGTACGGCGCATTCCTCTGTTGGTGGCCACATAGACGCGATCTGGCGTGCTGGGATCGGCATAGATGAAAGACATGGCCGCATATTCAGCCGAGCGAGAATTGGCTGTTGGTACAGTGGCAGGCAATACAGTAAATGTATTTCCTCCGTCCGTGCTCTTGAAGATTCCGCCACCGAGCATACCGCCGCCGCCGCGACCAAAGGCACCATAATGAAGGCCTTCACCTGTGCACACATAATAGTCGCCATTGACGGTCTTGGTAATGCCTGTAATGGCCTGATTGGATGCGTCGCCGTTGACCAGTTGCCAGGAGCTACCAGCAGTGGTGCTGCGGAACAATCCACCCGACACCGATCCTGTAAAAATGGTGCTCGGATTATCTGGATCGATGAACAAGGTTCGCGTTCGGCCACCAATATTCATGGGCCCCATCTCCTGCCACTGCAAATTGAGTGCGGATGTTTTGAAGCTGCTGCGCTTTTGTTCGATCGCTGAACGAGCCGCGAGCACGTCCTGCGGATCGACCTCGCCTGTTGTCTGATTGGCGCGAAGTGCATGCAGCCAGGCGGCGGCACCTTTTGCTTCGTCCTTTACTTCCAGCTTTTGTGAACGGGGTGTGTAGACGGCTTCATCTTTTCCGCCTGCGTTCCAAAAGATCAGTCCACCGATGGCGATGGCTGCAAGACCAGAAAGGGTCTTCATACTCTGTGTTCTCATAGCTCCGTTGATAGAGATTTTAGCAATAACAAGTATACAACCTCTTAAACGATAGCAGGGCCCCGAAAGTTTGCCTAAAAGAGGTGTTTTTCTGCGTGATAGGAAGACCGCACCAGCGGCCCGCTTTCCACGTATTTGAATCCCATGGCCAGCCCTTCTTCCTTGAGCCGCTCGAACTGTTCAGGCGCTATGAATTCGGCCACGGGTAAATGCTTTCGGGTAGGCTGTAAATATTGACCAAGGGTGAGGATATCCACCTGCGCATCCCTCAGGTCCCTCATGGCCTCAAGCACTTCGCTTTCCGTTTCGCCCAGACCGAGCATGATGCCCGTTTTCGTGCGCTTTTGCCCTTGTTCCTTCATGTAGGCCAGCACCTCGAGGCTTCGTTCGTACCGAGCCTGTATGCGCACTTTGCGCGTGAGGCGCTTCACCGTTTCCATATTGTGCGAAATGATCTCTGGAGCCACTTCAAGCAACCGGTCGATGTTCTTTTTTTCGCCTTTGAAATCGGGAATCAGTGTCTCCATTGTAGTGGTCGGGCTGATCCTTCGCACCGCATTGACCGTTTCGGCCCAGATGATGGAACCGCCATCTGCAATGTCGTCCCGGTCCACGCTGGTCAAAACGCAGTGTTTGACCTTCATCAACTTGACCGATCGCGCCACGCGCTCCGGCTCTTCCCAATCCACCGCTTCGGGCCTACCAGTCTGGACGGCGCAAAAACCGCAGCTGCGTGTGCAAACATTCCCGAGGATCATAAAGGTCGCTGTGCCCGCACCCCAGCACTCCCCCATATTGGGACAGCTCCCGCTCTCGCAGATCGTGTGCAGCTTATAATTGTCCACGAGTTTGCGCACCGAACGGAAATTTTCTCCCGTAGGCAGTTTCACTCTCAGCCATTTGGGCTTTCGCTCTTCTTTCTTGACGACCGTAGGGTTCAATTCCATTTCTTTCCAAAATTGAATGTGCAGTAGAACTGCAAAAAAGCCCTCTTGTTTTTCAAACCTTCCGGGTTTTGACCGGGAATATGAAAGATGGGCATCACATCAGGATAAACATCGAAAATGGCCCCAAGTTCGAGGGTGGTGACGCGTCGGTCCAAAATATTGAAATCAAATACTGCACCCGTTTTTAGATATACCCCTGGTCGCAAACTCATCTCCCCAAATCCCTCAAAAAAACTCGAGCGGCCATAGATGTCGTTGAAGTCGTGCACGGCTGGATCGTAACGCTCTGTCGACAAGGTGAAACTCCCATTCCCAACCTCTTTGTAGATCTCCAAGTAAACCGGCTTGAGCAGCCCAAGGCTCAGGCCCGATGACCAAAACAGGTCAAATGCCACCGTGCCCTGATCGGTCTTGTCGAGCAGGGTGTAGCTGCGGACATAACCCGCACGCAGCGCATACAGGCTGTTCAGTTTCCAATAGACGAATCCCCGTGCACTGTTGTCGAAGGGATTGTAAATATTGACTTCTTTTTCGTGCCGAATATTGACCACATCGAGTTCCCAGCCCTGCCGGTTGTATCCATCGAGGTAATACTGTCTGCGGAAGTTGACGCCATAACCACGCGTGTGCAGCATCACACCAAAACTGTAGTCGTTGGTGTAGACCGTGCGTTTGAAATCGGCTTCGGTATCGAGCTGAGCAAAAAGGGAGGCGGGCAACAAGCACAAGGCCAAGACGACCCGTTTACAGAGATGTGCGCCGGAAGAAAAGAATGGCTGCTGCATCAAGGGAGAAAACGCATTCAGGGTTTTCAAGCATCCTGTGCACACTCTGCAGTCTCAACCGCAGAGTAGGCAGGACATTTTTCGGCCGATCCGCAAGAAACCATGCCCAACAAAAGCAGCGCACTGAGGATCGACAGAAGAAAATATTTTTTCATTTTAGTCCTTATAGTGATGGTCAAAGTTAATGAAAAGCCCAAGGGGTTGTTCAAGACCAACGAACCGATTGTCCAATCTATTGGCCCATGGCGGAATTAAAGATGGAAAAAGGCTGGAAGATCCGGCTGGAAAAGCTCTTCCGGGAGAAGCCGCTGGCCGATATCAGGGCCGCACTTCTCGAAGAAAAAAGGAAGTACTTGGTCTATCCACCCGGGCCAAAAATATTCGCGGCCTTCGACCACACACCCTGGGATTCAGTCCGGGTCGTCATTCTTGGGCAAGATCCCTACCACGGTCCTGGTCAGGCCAATGGATTGTGCTTCAGTGTAGAACCCGACCTGCAACCGCTCCCGCCCTCCTTGAAGAACATCTATAAGGAACTCGAGGCAGATCTGGGCATATCGCCCTGTCCGCATGGCGACCTCCGTGGATGGGCACGACAAGGTGTGCTGCTGCTGAACAATGTGCTCACGGTTCGTGGCGGAAGTCCGCAGAGCCACCAGCATCTGGGCTGGTCCGTACTGACCGATGAAGCCATACGCCTGCTCTCGGAAGAGAAAGAACATCTGGTGTTCATGCTCTGGGGAAGTTCTGCACGGGCAAAGGCCAAGGATGTGGATCGCAGCAGGCACCTGATCCTCGAGTCCAGCCATCCCTCTCCCCTCTCCAACTACCGTGGATTTTCCGGCTGTCGCCACTTTTCAAAAACCAATGAGTACCTCACCACACATGGGATCGAAGCCATTGATTGGGATCCTTGCGCTGCTGCTCTGGATTGAAGCTCTGAGTGCTCAGACCTTTGAGATCCGGTTGGCTGGAGCGGAAGAAGATTGCGTAGAATGGGCAGGGATCTTCAAGGATGCCGACACCTGGAAAGTGCAGGCGCAGGGGCTTCGCGACTGCCTGCTTCAAAATGGCTATTGGACATATTTCATAGATAGCCTGCACAGCGATACCAGCCGTATTCTGGCATTCACTGCTGGTAAAAAATGGAGATTGGACCGATCGAATGCCGAAAACCAAAGCCCACCCGAACGAGCTGTCAGGGAAGAACTTTATACCTGGGCCGACGCAGGGTACCCATTTGCACGCATCGAAATGGATTCGCTCTGGATGGAAGGGCGAACTGTTTTCAAACGAGAGCAGATGATCGCCGGACCCCAATTGCGTCTGGACAGCTTGCTCATAGACCCAGGAGTTCCCATTCCGCCGGGCTTCCTTCGCCACCATTTTGGACTGAAAAAAGACGATCTGTTTCGACAATCGACCGTGGACGATCTCGGGCGACGTGGGAGACAATTGGAATTCATGGAATTCAAAAGAGAACCCGCACTTCTCTTTACAGAGCAAGGCGCTTGGATCTTCCTCTACCCCAAACGCAGAAGGGCCAATCGCTTCGATCTATTGATCGGATACAACAACGAGAAGGGTGCGGATGGAGCACTTTCTGGACAAGCCGATATCCGCCTGGTGAACAGCTTCAAGGCGGGGGAATGGGTCGGGATCAAGTGGATGGCCCCTCCCGACGGTGCGCAGCAACTCCGCCTCGAACTGGGCCTTCCCTATTTGGCTGGCACGCGCTTCTGGCTGGAATCTGCCATGGAACTCTACAGAAAGGACAGCAGTTTCTTCAATTTGGATGCCTCGGTCAAGCTGCGCTATGCCTACCGGGCCCACTCGGGAATCTCCTTCGTATACCGCGGTCAGCAATCTCGGGTCGGCGGATCAGAGGACGGATCTGATGAGCGTTCGGACGTTCAGAAAGATCTCTTTGGTCTGGCGCTCGAATTGGACGGGCGAAACGACCTGTTCTCCCCGTCCGAGGGAAGCCTCTTCCGCATGGAAGGAAACGCGGGGAAACGCTCCACAGCAAGTGCGCAAAATTCTCAATATCAAGTGACTGCAGAATGGGAATCCTTTATCGGCCTGGCTTCAAAACACATTTTACGTCCTCGGCTGCAGCTGGCGGGCATGAGCGAAGACGGAGGACTCTATCAAAATGAGCTTTTCCGTTTGGGTGGAAGGACTTCACTCCGGGGTTTCCAGGAGCAATCCCTTTTTGCCGCGCGCTATGCCATAGGCACGATCGAATACAGATACCGTGCAGGTGCCGACAGTTATTTTCAAGCCTATTGGGACGGGGCCGTTACACGGGATGCGCAGGCAGTCGATCGCAATTGGATGGCCATAGGAGCGGGCATTACACTCAAATTGAAAAATGCATTCGTACAGGTCGATCTGGCCATGCCCCATTCGGGCACTTCCTTTGATGCACGAAGCAGCATTCTTCACTTGGGCTACACGGGGCGATTTTGAATAAATTGCAAGTGACCGTGCTTCGCCCATTTTCATATCGCACATCGCCCTCCGCCCGTTGGGTCCTCATGATCGCCCTGACCTCATGTCTATTGGGCTGCACATCCTCCGGAAAATTGGAGAATGAGGGCAATTTGGCCGCACTTTATCAGATGAACGGAAGCGCGCTGGACCCACAGATCCAACTGCGCCAGCTGTCGGACAGCAGCTTGCGCGTCGACTTGGAGATCGACAGAGAGCAGCTCCTGTACATGAAGGGCAGCACAGATATGAAATTCAAATCCCATCTGGATCTGACCTATCGGCTTCTCGGTCCTCAACGCGCCATCCTCGATAGCGGCCGGGTCGTTTTAAGAGATCAAAAAGATGCTGAAGATCTGGGGCTGCTTCGGGCCTCTCTTTTGCTCGGCGGATTCAAGGGACTCGAGAAAGCCCAATTGGAGATCAGATACGAGGATGTGAACCGGAATAGTGGATCGACCTATTACCGGACGATCGCATTCAAGAATCCTTCGAGCCGGTCGCTGTTCGAGAAACGGAGCTTGGATGGACGGCCTGCCACGGGCAACACCTTGAGTGATCGAAGCCCTTTTACCGTGCACTATTTGCCCAAGGACACGCTGCTGTTCGTTCGGGCGTACACCAGAGAGTTCCCCATTGCCATTCCGCCCTATGCAAGGGTACAGGACGAATCCTTTGATTTCAGCCCCGACAGTTTGTTCACCATCCGAAGTGGAGATACGCTCAGGCTCCTGAAAGAAGGCATTTACCATTTCCAAGTAGACAGCTCACAAAACGCTGGATTCACCCTTTTTCGTTTTGCGTCCGGCTTTCCCAAGGTGGTTTCCCATTCAGCCATGGCGTATCCTCTTCGCTACATCAGCACCCTTAAAGAGTACAATGAACTCGCTCAGCACGAAGGAGCAGAGGATTTTCAAAAGGCCGTGGATGCCTTTTGGCTCAAGGCGGCGGGAAGCATCGAAAGAGGCCAGGAATTGGTCGCAGCCTTCTATGGACGGATCCAAATGGCCAATGAGCGCTTCAGCTCTTACGTCGAAGGATGGAAGACCGACCGGGGTCTGATCTACACCATTTATGGACCGCCGAGTGAGGTGTACAGGAACGACCAGGGCGAGACTTGGGTATACGGCAGCTCGAGCAGCGTACTCTCTTACACATTCAACTTCATCCATGTCAGCAATCCATTCACAGAAAACGATTATGCCCTGAACCGCCTCTCTGAATACCGCTATGGCTGGGGAAAAGCCGTGAGCGGATGGCGAAACGGCAAAGTGTATGGGATCAAGGACATCCAAAGGGAACAAAACGCACGCGATGCACAACTCCGACGGCAACGAGTTGCCCCTACTGTTTGGTATTAGGCCACTGATGGAAGCCATCGAGGCCGGGAAGAACTTTGACAAGATCTTTCTCAAAAAAGGAGAACGCAGTGATTCCTTCAGGGAACTCATGCAGATGATCAAAGAACACGACCTGTTCTTTCAAACCGTACC
>CATILC010000139.1 GCA_949516455.1 Flavobacteriia bacterium
CGACCAACTGGCACTCGAGGATCGTTTGCAAACAAAGGCGGGGCATTCCCACGATTACAAAGAGGGAACTGCTGCATTCCTCGAGAAAAGAAAACCTCAATTCACGGGCAAATGATCGGGATCGCAGGAGCGGGAGCCATGGGCTCCGGAATCGCCCAGGTGGCTGCACAAGCGGGTGAAGAGGTGATTCTCTTCGACAGCCGGCCTGAGGCATTGGTGCGGTCCAAGGAAGCATTGAACAAGGTCATGGACCGGCTGGTCGAAAAAGGCAGGATCAGCTCGGAGGAAAAGCAAGCCATCTGCGGACGAATACAATACGCCGAAGATCTGAGCGCGTTTTCCAGATGCGAGCTGGTGATCGAGGCCATTATTGAAGATCTGGATGCCAAGCGCATTCTCTTCGAGCAACTGGAAAAACACATTTCGAAGACCTGTATTCTGGCCACCAACACCTCGAGTTTGAGCATTGCCTCCCTTTCCAAGGGACGCCGTCATCCTGAGCAACTGCTCGGGATCCATTTCTTCAATCCGGCTCCGCTGCTGCCTCTGGTCGAGATCATTCCGAGCCTGCTCACCGACAGCGCCGTGGTGGATCGCGCTCAAAAGCGCATCGATGGCTGGGGGAAAGTGACTGTTCGTGCACAGGATACTCCGGGCTTCATTGTCAACCGCGTGGCGCGTCCATTTTATGGAGAGGCCCTGAAGATGCTGGAAGAAGGTGTGGCGAGCGCCTTGGAGATCGACGCGGCCATGCGGCATTATGGTTTTCGAATGGGGCCCTTCGAATTGATGGACCTCATCGGCAACGATGTGAACTACGCCGTCACGGAGACCGTCTGGACCCAGTTCTTTTACGACCCTCGTTTCAAGCCGTCACTGACCCAGAAGCGCATGAGTGAAGCTGGGCTCTTTGGCCGAAAGAGCGGAAGAGGCTATTACGAATACAATGGCACTTCAGCAACGGAGCGAATGGAGTCCATCGAAGAAGGCAAGGCTAAAACCATTTTCGAACGCATATTCTGTATGCTGGTCAATGAAGCCTATGACGCCCTCTTTATGGGAATTGGCAGCAGAGAGGACATCGATCTGGCCATGACCAAAGGCGTGAATTATCCGCGCGGACTGTTTGAGTGGTCCGACGACTATGGGCGGGAAAAATTACTCGGCATTCTCAATGCGCTGTCTGAACGCTTCGGGGACGATCGCTACCGGGCCAATACGCTGTTTCAAAGCGGATTGACTTGACCGCATGACGATTCTGGATTAAGCAGGTGTAAACACATCTCAGCCTTTGAGTTTTTGCAACCGTGCCTCTTTAATGCCCATATATCTGATTATCAATTTATAGAATCTGTTTTACTGAGCGGCGCCCTGCTTGAAGATGTTGGCCATTTAACATTGGCGTAATAGAATTATAACCCTCTATTAAAGTTCTCTTAATAGATCATCATCAGATTTGCCTCATCAAAATCTCTAAAAAATGATGAAAAACAGCAATCCAAGAAACTGGCTTCTCATAGGCCTCATCGGGATGATCTCATTCGCATGCAGCGACGATGATGAAGGCGGTAACGAAGGACCCGCACCTGTAAGTGGAAATGTGATCAAATCCGGACAGATCACAACCGACGAAACATGGACAGCTGATAAAGTGTACCAGCTGAGCGGCCGCGTAGTAGTGACCGATGGCACTACCCTGACCATCGAGGCAGGAACGGTCATCAAAGCGGAGGCTGGTCAGGAGGCCAACTCATCTACTTTGATCATCGCACGCGGAGGAAAACTGATGGCTGAGGGAACCGCCACTGCGCCGATCATTTTCACTTCCGTTGCAGACAACATCGAACCTGGAAACATCACAAGCCCAAATTTGAATTCCTCATTCAACGGCCTATGGGGAGGCCTTTTGGTACTTGGCAAAGCCCCTATTTCTGTTTCTGGCGATGTTGAATCCACACAGATCGAAGGCATTCCACCTTCTGACATCAACGGTCTCTACGGAGGCACCGACCCGAACGACAACTCTGGCGTGATGCGCTACATCTCCATTCGCCACGGCGGAACACTGATCGGAGATGGCAATGAGATCAACGGCCTGACTCTTGGAGGCGTTGGAAGCGGAACTACGATCGATCACATCGAGGTAGTGGCCAATTTCGACGACGGTATTGAGTGGTTTGGCGGCAATGTCAACTGTTCAGATCTTCTGGTCTGGCATCAGGGAGACGATGCATTTGACATCGACCAGGCATTCAGCGGAACACTCAACAACTTGGCTTTCCTTGGTAATTCCAGCTCGGACCACGCCTTGGAGATCGACGGGCCCGAGGGTTCGCTCAACGGAGCTTTCACAATGACCAACGCTACCTTCATCGGCTACAACGATGGCGGAACCGACGGCGGGGAATATGCCGACTTCCGTGATGGCGCTCAAGGCAACCTCAGCAATATCTACTTCACCAATTTCTCTGAGTCCTCAGATGTGGAACTGGACGACGATAATTCTTCCAACAACTACAAGAATGGAATTCTGAATTTCAACTCAGCATGGGAATTCAATACTGACCATCTTTCAGGAGGCAATATGGACGTTGCAGATATTTTCGTGGACAAGTCATCAGCTGGAGACGCTTTCTCCGACCTGAGCTTCTCCTCCAACGTTTCTAGTTCAACGGTTGGTGCAGACCTTTCACAGTTTGCAGGTTGGACACTCGGAGACGCCATTGGCGCCCTCTAACTGCGGCTGAACTTTTAATTATATGCCCAATACCGAACCCTCGGTATTGGGCTTTACTTGTTAAATACGACCTATGCGCCTCTCCATTGTCCTTCTCGGAACGCTCATCTCGCTCCTGAGCAGCGGCCATGCACTCCACGCCCAAACCGAAGAGGGCATCCTGCGCGGGATGGTGATCGAAGCCAGTACTGGCGAACCGCTGTTTTCCGCCAATATTCAGGTGGTGGGCGTACAGGCCGGAGCCGTCAGCGATTTCGACGGAAACTTTGAATTGCGTCTGCCCGAGGGAAGCTACGATCTGAGCATTTCATTCCTCGGTCTGCAAACCCTCAACATTTCAGGCGTTCAGGTGGTGGCCGGAGAAATAGAATTACTGGGCAAGATCCGCCTGGAGCCCGGTGGAGAAGAATTGGAAGAAGTCACCGTTACAGCCGAAGCCATCAAGAACACTGAATCGGCACTGATCGCCATGCGGGCCAAATCGGCCAATGTCATGGATGGGATCTCCGCACAAACCTTTAAAAAGATAGGGGACGGAAATGCGGCAGCGGCAGTGAAGCGCGTGCCCGGAGTATCGCTTCAGGGAGGCAAGTACGTCTACGTGCGCGGATTGGGCGATCGCTACACCAAGACCACCCTGCACGGCATGGATATTCCCGGTCTGGATCCGGACAGGAACAGTCTGCAGATGGATATCTTCCCGACCAACATCATCAGCAACATCATCGTCCGTAAGTCCTTCACTGCCGATCTCCCTGCAGACTTTACCGGCGGCGTGGTCAATATCGAAACCAAAGAATTCCCTGAAAAGCCAGTAACTAATATTTCAGCCAGTATCGGGTTCACACCTGGCATGCACTTCAACAGCAGCTACAGAAGCTATGAGGGCGGTGGGCTGGATTTTTTGGGATTTGACGACGGAAGCCGCTCAGATCCGCTGGGCATGAGTGCTTCCAATCCCACTCCGGCAGGTGAACAAACCGATCCACGACTCAAGCCCAGCGAGCCCGGAGCTGACGAGATCACGCGTTCATTCAATGGAGAGATGGGCAGCAAGACTTCCATGAGCCCCATGAATTTTGGCTTGGGTATTTCTGGAGGAGACCAGTTCAAGCGCAACAAGCGCACGATCGGCTGGATCGCTTCATTCTCTTATAAGAACAAGACAAATTTTTACGATAACTGGGAACAGAACTATTACCGAAAGAGCACCGATACCAATGCCTATGCTCTGCGAACAGAGCGCTTGCAGTCCGGTGCCCTTGGGGTCAACAACGTATTTGTCAGCGGTCTTTTGGGAGGCGCTGTCAAGACCCTGCGCTCAAAGTTCAAAGTGGTACTGATGCACTTGCAGAACGGCGAATCAAAGGCAGGCTTACTCGATCAGAGCGACTTCATTACCTCGAACAACCAACAGATCCGACACAATCTGGAATACAGCCAGCGTTCCATCACCAATGCACTTATTTCAGGAGAGCATGTCTTCGATGGCGGAGACTGGGAGTTGAATTGGCGCGTGTCCCCCACCTACTCGCAAATTGGTGACAAAGACATTCGCCTGACCAATTATGTGGTGGAACGAGATGCCTCAGGCGCTATCACTTCTTACGCTGTGGATGCCTCGGAGGCCGCGTTTCCAAAGCGCCTTTGGCGTTCCCTGAATGAGTATAATCTCGCTTCTCGGGTGGACGTCAAACGAGCACATGAACTTTTTGGGAAAGCGGCCAGTCTGAAGTTCGGAATGGGCTATGTGGTCAAGAATCGGGATTATTCGATCCTCGACTATGAACTCCGGACGCTCGGCAATATTCAAGGGCTTTCGGGCAACGGAGATGAACTCATGACCGATGCCTTCCTCTGGGATCCTCAAGCTCCGAGTGCGTCAGGAGCTTACATCCACGGGCAATTCCAAGCCAACAATACCTACAGCGGCAACCAACAAACCCTTTCGGCCTTTGCTTCGGAATCCTTCCGCATTGGCGACCAATTCAGAGGGGAAATGGGCATCCGCATGGAGAAATACGATCAATCCTATACCGGACAGAATCAGATCGCCAACGAAACACCCAATGCCCCGAATGCGCGGATCTTCAACAACGAGAAGGTCCTTGATATTTTGCAGTTCTTTCCATCGGTCAACCTCATTTATGCACTCTCCGACCGTACCAATCTGAGGGCTTCCTGGTCTCAGACCACAGCCAGACCTTCTTTCCGCGAGATCTCCACAGCAGAGATCGTAGATGTGCTTTCGGGCATGACCTTCATTGGCAATGTCGATCTGGTGCAAACGGACATCCAGAATATGGACCTCCGTTATGAAACCTTCTTCAATGGCAACCAGATGCTCTCGCTCAGCGGTTTCTACAAAACCTTCGTCAATCCGATAGAAATGATCTCCTATGAGCAGGATCCGTCGAGCTTTCAGCCGCGCAATGTGGGCGACGCACGATTGTTCGGTCTGGAGTTGGAAGGACGCTTCAATCTGAGTGAGCTCAGTGAAAAGATGGAGGCCTGGTCACTCAATTCAAATTTCACGCTGATCGATGCCCAAGTCGCATTTGACAAGCGGCCTGGCGGCGATTACGATGGAAAACTCAATGGGCTCCGAGTGGGCGAAGAACCCAGCGACTACCGCGACATGCAGGGCCAATCCCCTTATATCGTGAATGTGGGCCTGAGTTATCGCGGCCTTGAAAATGGCTATGAAGCCGGGCTATTTTACAACATTCAGGGACCTAAACTGGTCAGTGTGGGCATCAATTACACGCCTGATGTCTACTCGGTGCCTTTCCACAGCCTGAACTTCAACTTCAGAAAGGTATTCGGTGAAGACGGCAAATATCAATTGGGCCTCTCAGTAGATAACATCCTCGACGATGTGCTCGAAACAGAGACCCGTTCCTTCCGGGCCGATGCCAATGTATTCAATCGCCTTTCGCCGGGGCGCACCTTCGGTTTGAACTTCAGCCTCCGGATCTGATTCTGAATAAACCTTGCTGGGAATGAGAAAGCCCGCTCTTTCGAGCGGGCTTTAGGCTGCTGTCCTATCTCAAACCAAACCAAACAGGACTTCTGACCCCCATCAGAAGCAATGAATGCAG
>CATILC010000140.1 GCA_949516455.1 Flavobacteriia bacterium
GAGCTCTTCAGCTCGTTGATCTGGGTCAGGATGGAAGCGTCGACCTGCCGATCGTCCAAGCGGAGCACAAAGCCACCGATCAGTTCTGGGTCTACCTGCTCTTCCACCTCTATGGAACTATTCGCCCATTTTTCTGCCTGGGCGATCATTTGTTTCCGCTGGTCTTCCGTCAGCGCATGCGCACTGATGATGGAGAGTTTCTTGATGTTCTTGTGGGCCCGCCACGCCTGAAGGTAGGCGGCACTCATCTCCTTCAGATACATTTCACGGTGCTTGCCGATCAAAAGGACAAGAAAGCTCATGGTGAGCTCACCAATGCTGCTGGAGAAAATTTCCTTGATGATGGCCTTCTTCAGATGCGGCTTGATGACCGGGCTCAGCATCATATTCCTAAGCTCCCTGCTCTCGGAAAGATAGGTGAGCAGGATGTCCATGTCCTTGCGCACGACGTCTTCTTGCTTTTGCTCCACTGCAAGCGCGAGCAAGGCTTTGGCGTATCGTTCGGCTGATCTAATGGTGCGCATTTCGGATCAGTTCTTCTCCATTTCCTTGAGCAGCTGATCCACCATCTTCTTCTGGTTGTCGCCGTCCTGAAGCTGCTGGCGAAGTATGCGCTCCGCGATCTCGATGGAAAGGTCTGCCACTTGATTCTTTAGCTCAGTAAGCGCTGCCTGCTTTTGATTGTGGATGGCTTCCTGTGCGGAGGCGATCATCTTCTCACCTTCCGCGGTCGCTTTTTCCTTGGCTTCGGCCACGATCGCATCTTTCATTTCCCGGGCCTCTTTGAGAATGCTGTCCCTTTCTACGCGTGCTTCCTGAAGGATGCGCTCGTTGTCGGCTTTGAGGTTGGCCACTTCTTCCTTGGCATTTTCTGCCGCTGCCAGGGCATTCTCGATGCTTTCTTCCCGCTCATTGACGGCGTTGAGGATGGGCTTCCAGGCCACACGCCTCAAAATCAAGAGGACGATAAGGAAGACGGATGTCGTCCAAAATACGAGCCCTATTTCGGGTGTTACTAGTTCCATAGTATTGTCATTACCAAATCAATGGGTCTAAAAGGAAACTGGGGTGCAGGCCATCCCTGTTCACCCCTTGTTTCCATTCCTTTGCTCGATCGGGATTATTACAGTCCCAACAGAGCCACAACCACTGCGAAAAGTGCAACCCCTTCTACGAGGGCCGCTGCAATGATCATGTTGGTTTGAATCTTACCAGTTGCTTCTGGCTGACGAGCGATGGCATCCATGGCAGATCCTCCGATCCGACCAATTCCGATTCCTGCTCCTACAACCGCCAAACCGGCGCCGATTGCTGCGATACTACCTACCATTGTGTTGATTTTAGGTTAGACACACTTGTTAATGATGTTCTGCTGGTGAGGCCAGGCCGATGAACAGGGCCGTGAGCAGGGTGAAAATGTAAGCCTGCAAGGCCGCCACCAAGAGTTCGATGAAATTCATAAATAGGACAAAGAGCACCGATACAGGCGCAACCAAGAGCGTTCCAAACAAGAATATCAGCGATGTAAGGCTCAAAATGATAATGTGTCCTGCGGTGATATTCGCAAATAGACGGATCATCAGGGCAAAGGGCTTGGACAGTACACCGATGATCTCAACAGGTACCAGAATTGGCCACAACCACAATGGCACTGGCGGCATGAAGATGTGTTTCCAGTAGCCTCCGTTGGCAGACACATTGGTCACAAGTAAGGTGAGAAATGCCAAAGAGAGCGTTACCGAAATATTTCCTGTGAGGTTGGCACTGAAGGGGAATATGGGGATCAGCCCGATCAGGTTGTTCACCCAGATGAAAAAGAAAAGCGTCAGCAGGTAGGGCACGAACTTTTTGTAGCGCTCTCCCTCAATATTTGGCCGTGCGATCTCGTCACGAACGAAAAGAATGAGCGGCTCCATGAATCCTGCAATCCCCTTTGGCGCACCTCCAAACTTGTATTTGGCTGCTGTCGAACCGAATATGAGCAGCATGATGAGGGCCGAGAGCAAAAGGCTGAACACGTTTTTTGTGATGCTGAAATCCAACGGCTTCGCATTGAGCACGCTTGCATGATCTTCCCCGTACTCGATGTATGCATGATGATCGTTGGGCTCCTCCAAAGCGTAGTAGATCTTCTCGTGGTACTTCACCACACGGACGCCGTTGCGTTCGACCACAACGGAACCATCATCATTGTGATGAAAGGCACTGGATAGAAAACTCACCAAACCCTGGTCCGTCCAGAGAATGATGGGAAGCGGTAAAGTGAAACCGTGCTCATGATCTCCCCAAGCGTGAAATTCATGTGCATCAGCGATGTGATGCATGACGGTATGGGTGATGTCGAATTCTTCCTCGGAATGCGTGTCCTCGGCAGCATGTGCTTCTTGGGCCGAATGCTCAGAGTGCTGGGGCTCCTCTTCGTGGGAGTGGTCGTGCTGCGCGATCAAGGGCGTGTATGCCAGGACAAGCATGAAGGAAACCCAAAAAAGCAATGCCGTACAGCGCATTCTACGTCGGTTTTTTATGTGCCGAAAACTTGCGCAAAGCTACTGCGAAAAACACATTTTCAAAGCCCCTTTTTGCAGGGGGAAATTCCCTTGTTGAAAGCTCTGTTCAAGAAACTGAACGCAC
>CATILC010000141.1 GCA_949516455.1 Flavobacteriia bacterium
AGTTCCATTGCTGCATTTGGTCCTGCTTCACCCAAAGATCCCTGCCCGCAAAATACCTATATGGACCCCAGCACGGTCTACGGCATCTCCAAGCTTTCGGGCGAGTTGTGGTGTCGGTATTACCACGATCAATATGGCGTGGACGTTCGTTCGGTGCGCTATCCCGGCCTGATCAGCTGGAAGGGTGAGCCGGGCGGAGGTACCACGGATTATGCAGTGGAGATCTTCCACGAAGCACTGCGTTCGAATGCCTACACCAGTTTCATCGATCGGGACACTCGGCTGCCCATGATGTATATGCCCGATGCCTTGTCTGCCACATTGAAGATCATGGAAGCGCCTGCGGAAAAGGTGAAGATCAGGACTGCCTACAATATCGGATCGATCAGCTTGACACCTGGAGAATTGGCGGAAGCCATTCGCATGGAACGACCTGATTTTCAGTTGCGGGTCGCACCGGATTTCAGAGATGCCATCGCCCAAAGCTGGCCAGCAGTGCTGGACGACCTACCGGCACGGAAAGATTGGGGCCATGATCCGAAATTTGGTCTGCAAGAGATGGTCCGTGATATGCTCAAGAATATTTCGGCACACTCCTGAGGCCCATTCATGCGGCTGTACCTCCATATTCCCTTTTGCCGACAGGCCTGTCATTATTGTGATTTTCATTTTTCGACCTCCACCCGACTGGTGGACGATATGGTCCGCGCCATAGAAGAGGAACTCAAATTCTGGTACACGCAAGATTGGGCAGGGCCTTGTTCATCTGTCTATCTCGGAGGAGGAACACCTTCCGTTCTGACCAAGCAGCAATTGGCCTCCCTGTTGGATACGGTCAATGCGCACTTTGGCTGGTCGGATGCATCGGAGATCACTCTGGAGGTGAATCCGGAAGATGTATCTGCTGCTGCACTGAGCGATTGGCGATCCGTTGGCTTCAACCGTTTGAGCGTTGGCATACAGTCCTTTGCTCCTTCGGATCTGCAATGGATGAACCGCAGCCATACGGCGGATCAATCTGAACGGGCGCTGGATGCGATACGGAATTCGGATTTCACCAATTTTTCATTGGATCTCATTTACGGTCTGCCCACGGGTTCGGACTGGCCAGCGAGCCTGGAGAATGCACTCGCCTATGAACCCCCACATGTATCTGCCTATTGCTTGGGCATCGAAGAAGGTACTGTTCTTGGCAGGCGAGTGGCCACCGGAAAGCAGAAGATTCCTGAGGAAGGCTCGGTCGCTGCCGATTTCAAGGTTTTATGCCGTGAGATGAGAGATCGGGGCTACGCACATTACGAGCTTTCCAGCTTTTGTCGTCCGGGGGCTCGTTCGGCACATAATTCGGGCTATTGGTCGGGGGTACCTTATCTGGGTGTCGGACCTTCGGCGCATTCCTTCGATGGATCTGTCCGATGGCACAATCTCAAGCCCAACGCTGCTTATCTGAAGAAGATCAAAGAGGGTGCGCCCTGGTATACTGCGGAACAGATGGACCCTTTGGAGAAATGGAACGAAGCCCTCATGATCGGACTGCGATTGGCGGAAGGTGTTTCTGTGGCGCATTTGGAGACCCTTTTGCCTTCGGGTCAAAAGCTTCCGGAACGCGCCGTCGAAGAACTCTCGAGATCCGGTCTTTTGCTCGAGGAATCCGGTCATTGGAGAATTCCTGAAATTCATGGTCTGTTGACCGACCACATCACACGAAATCTCATGCTATGAAGCAGCTGGTGTTCGACCACAAAGACAAGATCTACGAAGCGGATCTGGAAGGCGGTGTGGATCTTTCCATCCCCTTTGGCCACGAGGAGTCGTATTCTGCATGGGGCAGTCCCGACATGCAGGCGGAACCCGTTCGATATGGCGACTGGATCGGAAGCGTGGAGGCCGGAGCAGCGGTCAACTTCTTTGACCTGCGGCTCAATCCGCATGGAAATGGAACCCATACTGAATGGGCCGGGCATATTTTGAAGGAAAGGGGCTCGGTGACCGATCAGATCAAAGGCGAATGGTTTCTGGCCTTTCTGATCGAGGGTCGGCCGGAGGCGTCGGGCTGCATCCCAGAGCCGGAATTCCTTGCTGGATACAATGAACTGCCACCCGCGGTCATCTTGCGCACATCCGCGGCCTACCAGCGTCCTGCAGATCGCAATTTCACCGGTACAGCGCCTCCTTTTCTCTCTCCTTCATTCGTTCACGATCTGAGAAAAAAGGGTGTGGATCATTTGCTGGTCGACCTTCCCTCGGTCGATCCGGAGGAAGATGAAGGTCGATTGGAAGCGCATCGTGCATTTTGGTTTTCTGGAGAAGAAGAATTGAGGGCTCATGCGACGATCACGGAATTCATTCGGGTTCCAGCAGAACTCGAACAAGGTCTTTATCTGCTTCACTTGCAGCTGGCGCCATTGACCAACGACGCCAGTCCGAGCCGCCCCATTTTGTATCCAGTCAAAGCGCGTTGATGGACATTGAGTCGTATCGGGCATTTTGCCTTCAGCTGCCGCATGCCACCGAGAGTACACCTTTTGGCCCGGATGTGCTCATATTCAAGGTCCATGGAAAGATATTCGCCAGCCTATCTCTTGATGGTGAGCAGGCCCGTAGCAATCTGAAGTGCACCCCCGAATGGGCCCTGGAACTGCGCGAAGAGCATGAGGGCATTCAGCCCGGCTACCACATGAACAAGAAACACTGGAACACGCTCTATCTGGAAATGCTCCCCGAAGCACTCATTATTGACTTGGTGGAGCACTCCTATCAGCTTGTTGCCGCCAAGGGCAAGAAAGGCTCTTAGTGTTATCTGTTTTTTGGAATAGTGCGTAATTGCCCCAACGAACGAAGCTTTTAAGTGCGCATGGAACCCATTAAAAAACAACGCCTTTTGATCGCAGTGGCGGCTTTGGGCTATTTCGTGGACATCTACGATCTCATACTCTTTGGCATTGTACGCATTCCCAGCCTGACCGATCTCGGAGTGCCTTCCTCAGAACTTCAGAGCACGGGCATCTTGCTGCTCAATATGCAGATGGCCGGCATGCTCATCGGTGGATTCCTCTTTGGCGTTCTTGGCGATATAAAGGGCAGAGTGACCGTTCTCTTTGGTTCCATTGTGCTGTATTCGGTGGCCAATATTTCCAATGGTTTGGTAACCTCCATTCCTGCCTACGCCTTTGTTCGATTTCTGGCGGGCCTCGGTCTGGCTGGAGAACTTGGCGCCGGGATCACTCTGGTCTCTGAGACCATGTCCAAGGAAAAACGAGGATACGGGACGATGTTGGTGGTCACATTCGGAGCGCTGGGTGCTGTTGTGGCGGCATTGATCGCAGATGAATTCAGCTGGCGTATGAGCTATTTCGTTGGTGGCGGGCTTGGCTTGCTGCTGCTTTTGTTGCGGGTGCGTGCCATGGAATCCGGCATGTTCAATGAGCTTCCCAAAAAAGATCAAAAGGTGATGAGTTTTCTGAGGATCATCGGAAAGAAAGAACTGTTCATCAAGTACCTCCGGTGCATTCTGATCGGTGTGCCCGTGTGGTATGTCGTGGGCATTTTGGTGGTCTTCTCTCCCGAATTTGCAGAGGCCCTGCAGGTGCAGGGAACGGTCAAAGGAAGTCAGGCGGTCATTTGGTGCTATGTGGGGCTCAGCGCAGGCGACTTACTCACTGGCGTATTGAGCCAAATGTTCCGAAGCAGAAGGCGTGTCATTCTGGGCAGTCTGTTTTTCAGCGCAGCTATATCCGCGATCTATTTATACACCTTTGGCCTGTCCGACACCACCTTTTACCTGATCTGTTTTCTGCTGGGAACCAGCACGGGCTATTGGGGCCTATTTGTGACCGTGGCCTCGGAATCCTTCGGGACGAATATTCGTTCCACGGTGACCACTACCGTTCCCAATTTCGTCCGGGGTTCGACCATTCCCATTACGCTCAGCTTTGCCTTTTTACAGGAATCGATGGGCTGGAGCATGAGCCACAGCGCGGCACTGGTCGGCCTTGTCTGCTTTGCCATCGCCTTTTGGGCATCCTGGGGCATTCAGGAAACCTTTGCCAAGGATCTTGACTATTTAGAGGCTCCATGAGTCCATGTTCTATTGTGTACCTTTGACACGCTCTGCCGTTATGGCTTTTTTGTTTCATAATTTTTAATGACCCTCCATGTTCCCCCAAACCAATGGAAGCATCACGAAGGTTGGTGTGTTTTATGATGGAAGCTATTTCCTCTACGTAAGCAACTACTACAACTGGTTTCACGAAAAGAAATCCAGGATCAGTATTTCGGGATTGCACGAATTCATCCAGCATCAGGTGGCGCAGGAAGAAGATGTGGATCCGAGATACACCCGGATAACCGACGCACATTATTTCAGGGCAAGGCTCAATGCCAACGACGCCCAATCCCGCGGAAATCAGCTCTACTACGATCGTGTTTTTGACGACATACTTCTGCAGGAGAATGTGACATTGCACTATATGTCGCTCCGCAATGCCCCCACCGGCCGACTGGAGAAAAGCATGGATACCTGGTTGGCGCTCGAGGCCTATGAGATGACCCTCATGCGGCAATTCGATTATCTGGTGCTCGTAGCTTCAGACAGCGACTATGTTCCGCTGGTACGGAAGATCGAAGCATTGGGCGTTCCAGTGATCCTGCTCAGTTGGGACTTTGAATACATGAACGACGACGGGCAAAGGATCGTTACCCGAACCTCACAGGAATTGATCAATGAGGCTGCCATGCCACTGGCCATGCACGACATCATTGAGAACAGCATCCAAGAGCCCAATGGACTCACAGATAAGCTCTTCGTTCCGCGCACACCAGAGAAGACACTGAGCAGACCGCTCAGCCTCGACGATCTGGAAATGGAAGAAGGCGCTGTTCACGTGAGTGAGATACAGAACCTGAAGAGCGGTTATGGCTTCATCAATTTCGATCCGGCCAATCTGTTCTTCCACTACAGCAGCCTGGAGAATGTGGATTTCAATGAGCTGCAGGTCGGCGACCGGGTCAAATTCACTTTGGGAACCAATGAGCGGGGCGATGCCATCGCACAGCATGTGGAGCTCGCTGGCGAGGAGTAGATCTTACGTTCGGCGCGGCGTGCCTAGATGGCCATGATCTCCTCTTCCTTTTTGGAGAGGATTCCGTCCACTTTTTCTACGTATCGATCCGTGATGGTCTGAGCTTCACCTTCGGCATCCTTTACGCTGTCTTCTGACAGGCCGTCCTTGCCGAGTTGCTTGATCTCGTCCATCATCTCCTTCCGGCCATTGCGGATGCCCACCTTGGCATCTTCAGCCTCAGAGCGCGCTCTCTTTACCAGTTCTATTCTCCGTTCTTCGGTAAGCGGCGGAATGTTGATGATGATCATTTCCCCGTTGTTCATGGGGTTGAGTCCCAGATTGGCCACGATGATGGCTTTCTCGATCTCGGGCATCATGGCTTTTTCCCAGGGCTGAACACTGAGGGTGCGTGCGTCCGGTGTATTGATGTTGGATACCTGATTCAGCGGCGTGAGATTCCCGTAGTAGTCCAGCTTCACTCCCTCGAGCATGCTCGGGTTGGCGCGGCCTGCGCGGATCTTGATCAATTCTTTCTCCAGGTGTTCCATGGCCTTGTCCATTTGCTCCTGGGCCGTTTCTAAGATCAGTTCGAGTTCTTCTTGCATGGCTTTATCAGTTGTTGACCAGTGTGCCGACTTTCTCGCCTGTCACCACACGGTGCAGATTTCCGGGCTTGTTCATGTCGAATACCAAAATAGGCAGGTCGTTCTCTCTGCTCAGGGTGAAGGCGGTCATATCCATCACGTTGAGTCCCTTTTCGTAGACCTCTTGGAAACTGATCGTATCGTATTTGACCGCATTGGAATCTTTTTCCGGATCGGCCGTATAGATTCCGTCCACTCGGGTTCCCTTGAGGATGACATCGGCACCGATCTCAATGGCCCGGAGTGTGGCCGCTGTATCGGTAGTGAAGTAAGGATTTCCCGTTCCGGCACCGAAGATCACCACGCGACCTTTTTCCAAATGGCGTACCGCTCGTCTGCGGATGAATGGTTCGGCGATCTTGTCCATTTCGATGGCCGATTGCAATCGGGTCTTCAGGCCTTCATTTTCCAAAGCGGATTGCAGGGCCAGTCCGTTGATCATGGTCGCGAGCATGCCCATATGGTCGCCTTGTACCCGGTCCATTCCCGTGCTTGCTCCCTGAACGCCGCGGAAGATGTTTCCACCCCCGATCACGATGGCTACCTGGGCGCCTTCGTCGATCACCTGCTGGATCTCGTGCGCATAATCCTTGAGACGTTCTCCGTCTATTCCGAACTGTTGGTCGCCCATCAGCGCCTCGCCACTGAGCTTGAGCAGGATCCGTTTGTATTTCACTATTGGAAGATTTGAACGAAAATAGAAAAGACGGAGGGTCTTTTCAGCCTTTGAAGCGAATACTCAGGGTAAACCTTCTCGGAGCCTCCAATTCAGCAGGCCGGCTCATCACCTCATAATTCAGCGCATTCTGTATGAGGAAGCCCAGAGACCACTTTGGACCGAGCTGATAGTAGACACGTGCATCCAGCATCCAGTCGGGTCTTTCCAGTTGCTCCCGAGCTTCCTTGATGCCTACCCCAGGGATGAGCAACTCGACCAACGGCCCTTCAAAGATGCCGTCGACATTTTGCATATAATCGTTGTACCTCAGGCTGGTCCCGAAGGTCCATTTCTTGGAGCGGATCTCTGCATCAAGCCGAAACAGATTTCGATAGCGGTATTTGAGAACGTCGTCTGTGCTGTCAGAACTGCTGCTTCGGTAACTGATCGGAAGCCCAGTGGAATCCTTTGCATAGGGGACCTCGGCGTCCAGTGCCCGAGGCACGGAGAAGTTGTAGCCGGCAAGCAGCGAAAGGGTCCAATCGTCCCATTTTCGCTCCGCTCCACTTTCCAGTTCGATGCCATGGATCTGTGTGGCGCCGATATTGATCGATTTGAATCCGATGCCAAATGGATTGCTTGGCGTTGTCCCCCAGTTGGAAAAACTGAACTCCATCATGTCGTCAAAACGCATCAGATAGAAAGCGGCATCCATAAAAGCTTCCCATCCTCCTTTCTGCTGGCCTTTGATCAGTTGGCGAAGACCGATCTCTGCGCTGTAACCGGTCTCTGGTCTCAGGCGGGTGTTCGGGTAGAGGTAGATCGAACCAATATTGCTCTCGGTGAAGAGTTCGGCCATGCTCGGAAAGCGAAAGCCCTGACCGAAGGATAGGCGCATGAAAGTGGCCTTGGCCAGTTTTTGATTCACACCCAGTCGCATGACCGGACGGGCATAATTCCCATCGTCCACCCACTGGCTTTCGTAGCGCATGCCCAAATTGACTTGCCCACCTTCCCATTTCCTATCCAACTGCGCATAGGCCGCAGCATTGGCTGTGGTATGAAAACCGCCAAAGAGCTCCGAACGAGACTCGGAATACAATCCGAAAAGGCCGCCACTTACGATCCAGGCATTGCCGAAGTACTGATAGTTGTACTGCAGTTGGAATTGATCGGATGCATTGTCAAAAACAGTGGTCAGGTTTCGCGCTTTGTTCTCCACACGCAGGAGCCGTCCTTTCAATCCATGGCGATGACGGTCCTTCCGCCAATTCAGGAAAGGGTCGAGGTAGGCATCTATGCCCTTGGTGACGGTAACGGAGGAGTCGAGGGCGACATAACCCTCGCTTCGCGAATTCCAGAGCAGGGATTCTCCGTTCTCACTCCAAAGGACGCCACCGTTCAGGCCGAATTCGAGTTGCTCATTGGCGCAAAAGCGATACGACCAGTTGACCCGTGCCTGTTCGTCGGATTCACTGAATTTGAACCCTTCGTCTTTCTGCCCATAGCCACTCAGTACCCATTCATGCTTCTTCCGTTTGAAGGCATGCAGCCATTGGATGCCCGTATTGGAGCGCCAGCCATCCCACCACTTGAGCTCGGGCCTCGGCGGATCTCCATACACTGTGTGGAACACATTGACTTTGGTCAAAGGCACTGCTTTGGGCCGGATGGTCCTGAATTGTACGACACCATTCAGTGCCGAGGTGCCAAAGAGGGCAGAGGATGCGCCCTTCAAGACCTCCACCTGTCCGATGGCTTCGATGGGCATCAGGTCCCATTGGATCTGACCGGCGTCGGGAGAGATCAGCGGCACGTCGTCCAGAAGGACTTGCACCCGCGTACCGGCCCCGTAGGTCCATCCGCTTCCGTTCCTGATGTTCAGTTGGCCATCGGTGACGTGCACGCCAGAGACCATGGGCAAAATGTCCCTGCCGTCCGTGGTGTTTCTGCCCTCAATGACCCGGGGTTTCATCACAGATAAAGAGACGGAGAGTTCTTCTTGCTTTTGTTGATAGCGGGATGCGGTAACGACCACGGTTTCCAGCTGTTCAGCATCCAAGGCGCGCAATTGCGCCAAAAACCGAAAATTCCCTCCTCCAACTTCCTCGATGTTCACGACTTCGTGATGGTAGCCCATCACATGGATGGTGATCTCCGCAGGTAGCGTCTCTTCGGATGTCCAGATCAATTCGCCAGAACTGTCTGTCAAGTAGGCTTCATCGCCTATTTGAACGACAGCTTCCATGCCAGCGCCGCTTGCGGCATCCACTACCTGCCCTTTGAGGGTGACTTGCCCATTGAGGGAAATGGAATAAAAGAACAGGCAGGCCAGCCAAAGAGTGGCCATCCAATGGCTCCGCTTTCGGAGACGAGCAGTCAAGATTCGTATAATGAATTGGGTGTTCACCTTTCTATCTTCGGGACGAAACAGAAGACAAGGTAATCATGCAGGATTCATTCACACTGATCACCGGAGCCAGCTCCGGTTTTGGCCAGGCCATAGCACGCACGCTTGCCGCAGAAGGGCGTTCGCTGATCATCACGGCGCGAAGAAAGAAGCGCCTACAGAGTTTGGCAGAGGAGCTTTCAGGTCAGACAGGGGTGGAGGTCATTCCCTTGTGCTTCGATGTCAGAAGACGGGATGAGGTAGAAGCTGCAGCCGAAGAACTGAAGGGCAGAGGCATTGAGCTGAACCATTTGATCAACAACGCCGGACTGGCATTGGGACTTTCAGATATCGCCAATGGAGACGTGGACGACTGGGACCAGATGATCGACACCAATGTAAAAGGGCTTCTCTATGCGACAAGAAGTTTTCTTCAACTCATGCCCGACGGCGGGCACATCGTCAACATCGGATCCATCGCGGGCAAAGAGGTATATCCATCAGGAAATGTCTACTGTGCGTCCAAACACGCTGTGGATGCATTGAACCGGGCCATGCGCATCGATCTTTTGGATCGGCGCATACGCGTTTCACAGGTGGCGCCTGGCCTGGCGGATACCGAATTTTCCATCGTCCGATTCAAGGGCGATTCAGAAAAGGCCAAAAAGGTCTACGAAGGGCTTGTTCCACTTTATGCTCAGGATATTGCAGATGCTGTTTCCTTCATCCTGTCCCGTCCGGAACACGTTTGCATCAATGATATGGTCATCATGGCAACTGCTCAAGGCAGCGCCACGACAGTCCGGAGGGAGTTGGATGGAGAATGAGGCGGTCTGCAGGCTCGCACTAACGCAGATAAAGGGGCTGGGGCCGGTCGGAGTGGGCAAATTGCTGGCACGCTTTGGTTCGGCTGAAGCGATCTTCCGATCCAACAAGGCCGACTGGTCCGATGGAACAGCATTTCAGTCGCTCTGCGGCCAACGCATATTGGGCCATGAAGGAGAGAAAGCGCTGCAAGGCGCAGAGGAGCAGCTGGTGCTCAACGGGCAGCGTGGAGGTTGCTATACGCTGCATGGAAGCGAGACGTATCCCGGCGGGCTGATCCGTTGCGGAGACGCCCCTCAAATAATCTTCTTCAAGGGAAAGTTGCCAGCAGAGGGAGCGCGGATGGTCTCTGTGGTGGGCACGCGAAAGGCAAGCGATTACGGAAAGAAGGCCACCGAGCAATTGATCCGTGCCTTGCGTCCTTACGATCCTGTCATCGTGAGCGGACTGGCCTACGGCATCGATATCCATGCACACCGGATCGCTCTTTCACTGGGCATGCGGACCATGGCTGTGCTGGGCAGTGGCTTGGGAAGAATCTATCCCGACGCCCATCTCAATGAGGCAGATGCGATGCAGGAAAAAGGCGCAGTGGTATCAGAGTTCTTTCACCACGAAATCCCACAGCCGGCTCACTTTCCAAAACGCAACCGGATCGTAGCCGGGCTTTCAGCGGCAACAGTGGTTGTGGAGGCAGGCGTCAAAGGCGGTGCGTGGATCACTGCAAGTTTGGCCAACGATTACGGAAGGGAGGTCTATGCCATCCCAGGACCCTGGTCTGCTCCAACCTCCAGGGGCTGTCACCAAATGATCGCCTCCCATTTGGCGAGTGTCCTCGATCATCCGGAGCATCTGGCCCAAGACCTGAACTGGCTGGAGAAGAAGCCGCTTTCGGCTGTGGTCATCCCTGAATTTGCCCAGCCAGTGGCTCAGGCCCTGTTCCGTCATATGGCGCCGATGCACATCAATGATCTGGCGCATGCTTTGCACATGCCCATTTCTCGTCTGCACGGGCTTTTGTTGGAAATGGAAATGAATGGTTGGGTGCGTTGGCTTCCCGGTCGGTTCGTCCGTATGGAGGTGCAATTCGCGTCCCAAGAGGACTTTGGCTGAAGCATTTAGATAGAGGCCGTTTCAAACCATCTGGGCGGGTCAATAACTCTGCGCATAAAAGTCTTGCTGCGCTTTATTCCTCTTTGAACAATACAGCTTGCGTGGAGTATTTTTGACCCCCAAACCATCACACCCATGACCCCAGAACAGCATCAAGCCATCGATTCGTTCATGCGAAGCGTTGAAGAGCGGAACCCCCACGAGCCCGAATTCTTGCAGGCCGTGCGCGAAGTGGCCGAGACGATCATCCCATTTGTTGCGGCGCACCCCAAATACAAGGAGGCGAAGATCCTGGAAAGAATGATCGAACCGGAACGCGTCATCACTTTCCGCGTGCCTTGGGAGACCGATGCAGGAGAGGTCATGGTGAATCGGGGCTACAGAGTGGAGTTCAATTCGGCTATAGGTCCCTACAAAGGCGGCTTGCGTTTTCATCCATCGGTGAACCTCTCCATCCTCAAATTCCTGGGCTTTGAGCAGGTATTCAAGAATGCACTCACCACACTGCCCATGGGCGGAGGAAAGGGCGGTTCAGATTTCAACCCAAAGGGCCGTTCCAATGCCGAGGTCATGCGGTTCTGCCAGAGCTTCATGACAGAGCTTCAGCGCCATATTGGTCCGGATACCGATGTACCCGCTGGAGATATTGGTGTGGGCGGACGCGAGATCGGCTATATGTTCGGTCAGTACAAGCGCTTGAGAAACGAATTCACCGGTGTTTTGACCGGTAAAGGCATCAATTGGGGAGGCTCGTTGATCCGGCCTGAAGCGACGGGATATGGAGCGGTCTATTTTGCTCAGGAGATGTTGACCCACCACGGATCTTCCTTGGCGGGCAAGACGATCCTGGTATCTGGCTCAGGCAATGTGGCCCAGTTCGCGATCCAAAAGGCTACGGAACTCGGTGGCAAGGTGGTGACGGCTTCCGACAGCTCCGGATTCATCCACGATACGGACGGCATTGACGAAGAGAAACTGGCCTTCCTCAAGGAATTGAAGAACAAGAGACGCGGACGAATCAGGGAATATGCCGAGCACTACGGTTGTTCATTCTCTGAAGGGCGCCCCTGGAGCATCGCCGGCGAGGTAGCCTTCCCCTGTGCCACGCAAAATGAACTCAATGGTGAAGAGGCTGCGGAGCTGATCGGAAATGGTCTGAAGGCAGTGGCTGAAGGGGCGAATATGCCTTCCACACCAGAGGCTGTTGAAGCCTTTGATGCGGGGGGAATTCTTTTCGCACCCGGTAAGGCTTCCAATGCGGGTGGTGTGGCCACCAGCGGACTGGAGATGTCTCAAAACTCCCTGCGCCTTGCCTGGAGCAGCGAAGAGGTGGACCAGCGTCTGCACGGGATCATGAAGGACATCCACAGATCTTGCGTGGCGTACGGAAAGACCGAAGGCGGAAATATCGATTACGTCAAAGGGGCCAATATTGCCGGATTTGTGAAAGTGGCCGACGCGATGATCGACCAGGGTCTGGTCTGATCGGGGAAACGGGCCTTTTTCAGGGAAGTGCTTCGTACAATCCGTAGAGATAGGGATTCCCCTCGCGGAGGGTCATTTGGAAACGACTTATATCAAAGGCTTCCAGCCCTTTGTTCCATACGTAGGCCTTGACCTGAAGACCTTTGTGGTTGCCCGGCAGATCCGATAACTTATAGCTGTGGTGCATGCTGCAGTCGATCGAATCGGTCGCATTCATGTCCTGCCAATCCGAAAACGGGCTGGAGGTCCAGTCCAAAAGCTCGTCATCCTGCCAGATCTCTATGACCATTAGGGCCTCCTGTATGGGCTGATGTGCCCGCACATCAACGCTAAGGTCGATCAGATCATTGGTCCTCGCTTCCGGCCAAAGTGAAGCCTGAAAAGTGGGCCCCCATTCTGAAAGTTGGAACGAGAACGCGGGGCTTTCCCTTGTATTCCCGGCTGTCCAACTTTCCATGGATGCTGGATTCCAGCCTTTGGCCGATCCTGAAAGGGCGGAGCGATGATCCAAACGAGCGGAAGCTCTGATCGGCGAATTTCCCGAGGAGCGAGTGAATACATGGACCGACCCGCCAAATAGATGCGATCCGCGCTCGACCACCGGGAAATCTTCGAGGATCATGGGCACAAGACGCGCATCTCCTGCAGAAAGACTGCCGAGAAATACTGCCTCGAGAGAATCCCGTTGCTCATGGAGCAGCAAACGAAGATCCTTCGGGCGATGTGCGGAATCATTGTACCAGAAACGATGCACAGGCTCCTTTGTCTTCATCTGTTCCAATAGCTTCTGACTGATGCGCTCATGGGAGTTGAAGACAAAGAACGATCGGTCTTCGCGTTCGAACTGCTCGCTTGCCGAGGTCAAAATGTGCTGATAGATCGATGAGTAGAAAAGCGTGAAGTGCTTTCGCCCCTCCACCAATGAAACGGTATTCAATGAGAGAATGAAACCGACAAGCAGAGCGTTTTGCCCGGGCTTGAGCTCCCTCAGCCCGCCAAAGAGCGCATAGAGCATAAAGGGGAAACTGAAGAGCAGCACAGAGTACTGAAGGATCGGATCCCGCAGCACCGAGTAAACCCAGCCGATGATCATCGGGGACAGGAACCACAGCCATGAGATCGGCCGAAAGGGAGCGGAATCCTGAGTGCCGCCCTCTTTTTTTCTAAGGAACCAGATCATCAGGAACGGGATGATGCAGAGGAGCGCGTTGAAATGGAAAACATAACGGAAGTATTGGAGCGGGAAGGCCAATGATGGAGTGCCGAGCCATCCGCCCACGCCCCCTTTGCTGAGTTGATGAAGAAAGATCGGCAAATGAGGGACGTACAGCAGAAAGATGACGCCCCCGGCCATGAGATACCGCCGCCGTCTGCTCTTCGGTACCCAAAACAGCCCGGCCAAACCGATCAACGCGGCCATCAAGGCTGAAAAATGGTGGTTGTAGAGGCAGAGCGTCGAACTCAGAATGAAAAAAAGCAGATCGCGCCTGGAGCGATCGGATGTGTTCTGAAGGAAGCGCGTCCAAAATATCGCGGTCAGAAGACAAAAGAAAAGCCCGCTGATGTAGGGTCGGGCAAGCTGGCTGTACATGATCGGGTACTGCAAAGTGCTCATGTAGGCCGCCGAGACAAGTCCAACGGTCGAATGGAACCATCGGGTGCCGAGCCAGTAGGTGCAGTAAATGGCCCCCATTCCAAAGAAGGCAAAGGGCAGCTTCAATACCCAGCCTTCTGTGGATCCGAACAGCTGTGTCCAGAAATGCAGAAAAACCTGAATGCCGGCAGGGTGTGTATCGACCAGAACGCCCTTTTGGATCAGCTCCTCCCAGCTCTGAAAACCGAGTCTGAAAAGAACGGAGAACTCATCATGGCTCAAAGGGATATGCGGAAAGTCCCAAAACCGCAATACGCCACCCAGCAGCAGGATCAGCCCAATAAGGTATAGAGCGGCTTCCTTTTTCACCTGCACAAAGTACACTCTATACAGTGCATAGAAACGGAATTACCTGAATGGGATGATCAGCCGTGGAGCCTGCCTGGATCCATGCATTAAGCTTGCTCCACATTATATCTGTTCACTATGAAATACCTCGTCATTGTCATTTCAATTGCTCAATGCCTACAGGCACAGAACCTCCTCAGAATGGAGAAAAACTCAGATCCGCCGCAGGGATTGGAAGTCGCTTCGCTCGCTAGTTGGTCTGTTCTCTCAGGCAAGTGGGTCCCTGGCTGGGAACTCTCTGTGGGCAGCTGCGGTAAGGGTCAGTGGAATGGTGTTCTTAGGCTCGCCCACAGAGGTACGTCCGAGTCGGTTCATTCCTCCTCCGAAACATTGAGAGCGGACATTCGAAATCTGTCGGTGGGCTTTCACATTGATCGCTCTTTGCTGGAGCAGGGACCTTGGTTCCTTGTGGGCAGTTTGGGTGCAGGAATACTTTGGTCAATGCAAGACAATATAGATCCTTCCGGCAACGTCCGCAGGTCCAAGCAAAGCGTCTTTGTTACGTTGGATCCCAGGTTGGGCCTGTGTTCCCGATTGAATGCATGGATGAGCCTGAAGCTCTGGATGAGCCATCCATTGGCCATTCCCTGGGGCACGACATTGAGCGATCCAGGACGAAGTACGCAGATGCTTCTGGGCCTGGGCTTTCGTCTTTAGTTAATCCAATTTCGTCTGCTCTCGGATCATTCGGGCGATCCGATCCTCGACCGATTCGGTACTCACTCGTTCCCTATTGAGTCGGTCCACCAGGATCGGAAAGCAGAGCGGACTTGGGCGCTCAATGCTTTTTAAAACGATCTCCTGGGCACTGATGCGCTCGAGGGCCATGCGCAACCGGCCTTCCTCCAGCTGGAAGTTAAGGGCCTCGTCATAGGCCTGTTGAAGGAGCAGGTGTCCGGGGTCGAATTCCTTGAATACGTCGAAGAGCAGTGCACTGGAATTTTGAAGCTGACGGTCTCTGACCTGATTCCCAGGATATCCCTGAAACACCAGCCCTGAAATGGAAGCAATATCCCGGAAGCGTCTGCGGGCCATTTCTGTTTCGTTGAGGCTTTGGCGGATGTCCTCCAATAGATGTTCGGTGTTGAACAATGAAGGCTCAATGCGCTCGTCGATGGGAGGCGGTTCTTCCGACAAGAGTTCGAAGCCATAGTCATTCATGGCGATCGAAAAGCTGATGGGCATGAAAAGGGCGATCCGCCAGGCGATCAACGCTGCCATCCCTTCGTGTACAAAGCGGCCTTCGAAGGGATAGAAGAACAGATGATGCCCTTCTTTGTCATGGAGGTATTCGATGAGGAACTGTTGCTCATTTGGGATAAGGCTCAGTTCTTCCTGTAGTTCAAGCATGGGGCGCAACATCTGCAATTCAGCCTCTTTTGGGCCGGGTTCTGATGCTTCCTGCAGCTTTTTTCGGAGCATGGCGCCCATCTGGGCGGAGAGCGGCATTCGGCTGCCCATATAACTGGTGACCACTCCTTTCTTTTGGCCACGTGCGGGTTGGACGGTTGCAGTCATCTCCCGGAAGTGGATGAGTTCGAGCTGCTGCCCGGCAAACCAGAAGACATCACCAGGCGAAAGACGCGCGACAAAATATTCTTCCACATGGCCCAGCGTTCCTCCTTGACGGAGTTTAACGCGGATCATGGTGTCCGATACAATGGCTCCAATGGAGAAACGATGCCTTCGGGCGATCTTTCGGGAAGTGACCACGAACCGCCCATCTTCGTCCACCTCTACCTTTTGGTAGTCATCATAAGCCGAAAGGCTGCCACCGGTCACCAGAAAATCCAGGCAAAAGGCCCATTCGTCGTCGGTAAGCGTTTGGAAACAGTAGGTGCTGCGCAATTCTGGAAGGAGTTCCTCGGGAAAGAATCCATCGGATACGGCCAATGTGGTCAGGTACTGGAGAAGTACATCAAAAGAACGGATGTACGGGATACGTTCTTCAATAAGTGATTCCTTGATCGCTGCTCTGAGTGCCGATGCCTCCACAAGTTCGAGTGCATGGGTGGGAATGAAGTGGATCTTGCTGGTGGCACCCGGTCGATGCCCACTTCTTCCCGCACGCTGTAGGAAGCGTGCCACCCCTTTGGGGCTTCCTATCTGAAAAACCTGATCAACAGGGCGGAAATCGACGCCGAGATCGAGGCTGCTCGTACAAACCACCGCTTTTACCGAACCTGAATTCAGCGCATCTTCCACCCAACCCCTGAGTTCTTTTGAAATGGAACCGTGGTGCATGGCCATTCGTCCGCTGAGGTCGGGATTGGCCTCCAGCAGGCTTTGGTACCAGATCTCGGCCTGACTCCGCGTATTGGTGAAGATCAGTGAAGTCTTGGAGCTTTCGATCATGGGCAACAGATCGGGCAAGAGGCGGATGCCCAAATGTCCTGCCCAGGGAATTTTGTCCAGGCTGGGAGGGAGGACAGATTGCACTTCGATCTTCTTTTTGATCCCGCTTTCGATCAGCACCCCATTGCCTTCAGGCCCAAGAAGTACTTCGAGCGCATTGTCCAGATTGCCAATGGTGGCCGAGATTCCCCATATCAACAGCTCGGGCTGAAGCGTCTTGAATCGGGCAAGCGCGAGTTCGGTCATATTCCCCCTTTTACTTCCCAGCAACTCGTGCCATTCATCCACCACAACGAAGCGGAGTTTTGTGAAATGTCGGCGGTACTTCTTTTGGGCAAGGAGTACATGCAGGCTCTCCGGAGTCGTGATCAGGATGTGCGGCATCTTTCGGTTTTGGGCAGACTTGTCCTTGGCAGAGGTGTCCCCTGTACGAATGCCAACATTGAAGGAGTATCCGAGCCCAAAAAGCGCTCGTTCCGTGGATTGATGGATCTCTTTAGTAAGTGCACGGATCGGACTGATCCAGATCAACTGAAGGCCCTCTTTCGGTGTCCGGGCCATTTCTTCCAGCATTGGAAGCAGCAGGGAATAGGTCTTCCCGCTTCCCGTTGGTGCATTGACGATGCCGTGTTTTTTGTCCAAAACAGCTTTCCAACTCCTTTCCTGAAAGCCAAAGGGTTTCCAGGAATTGGCTTGGAACCATTTGTGGATCAGCTGAAGAGCTTGCGCATGCATGATGGAGTAACCCCCGCCAGCGATGCGGGTTCAGATGGAATTATTCCTGGTCGGTTGGATCCTGCAGCAGACGCTGTTCGCGCTGCAAGAGGTCTTCGAGCGTACTTTCTTTGAGCAATTCGACCGTTTCGTTTCGAAGCTGCAGAAAGAGGTCCCGGATGCCGCAGCTCTCCTCGTCTTTGCATTCCTCGCAGCGTTCATAGTACTTGTAGGTCACACAGGGCAGAAGAGCGATCGGTCCGTCGAAGAGCCGCATCACATCGGCCAGATTCACCTCTGAGCGATCCTTCAATAGATAGTATCCGCCACTGGGTCCTTTTTTACTTCCGAGAATGCCGGCTTTTCTCAGGACGAGCAGTATGCCTTCAAGAAATTTGGAGGGAATGTTCTCGCTTTCTGCGATGCGGTGGATGGGCACAGGCTTTTCACCTTCTCGTTGGGCGAGAAAGAGCAGGGCATTGATCCCGTATTTGGCTTTTTTGCTCAGCATTAGCCGGAGGCCTTAAGTCGGTTCTGACGGTCGTTTTCACGCTCGTCGATGATCTCCTGGGCCTTGGCGATGGCCCGCTTGAGTTTGAAATCGCTCCAGAGGCCCCTGTAATACTTATTGATGAAGTAGTCGAGTTTGCGGATCACAAAAACATTGTAGGCGCCTTTCAGTCTGTAGAGGTTGGATTCACTCAGGGCGCGAAGACTGAGGCTGAAACTGCCATCGATGTACTCGATGTAGTGCCAGATGCCACTGGGCATGAAGAGCGTCTCGCCATGGGTGAGTGTGTGCTGGTAGCCCTTTGCGAATCGGAGTGCCGGATATTTCTCAAGATCGATGTTCGACAGGTCTGCTGCGCTGTGGGTGGTGAAGGGCAGCTTGTACAGATACTTTGTCTGGTCCTGATCGAACAAGGTGATGCGTTTTGTGCCGCCAAATTGGGTCAGGAACACATGGGACAGATCGATATCGTAATGCAGCCGCACATCGGAACCCGCACAGCCAAAGAAGGTATACGGGAAATCCTCCAGCCATCCATCGGTGATGTTGGGATAATCAAAATCGTCCAACAGTTCCGGCACGAGTTTGAACAGGTTAAAGAGAAAGATCCGCAAGTCACTGTCAGCACCCTTTTCCACGATGTCCAGATAATCCGCGAAAGCCATTTCCTCTGAAGGGGGCATTTCGATCGCCGTCGGATCATTGTCCAGCCACTTTCCATACAGTTTCACTTTTTCCTTTCCCGCCTTCTCCTTGAGATAGCTGTAGGTCCACTTCTCGGTAGCCTGCCAGTTTTGAGCAAAGTTTCTGATGACCACTGGTTTCAGCGGCTTGAGGTAGCGATGAACGAAATCTTCCTTGCAGATCTCATCCACCACGTCAATGGGTGTCAGTTGGAGTGGATCCATGGAACTATCGGTTAAGAAACGATCTCCACAAAAATATCGATGAGTGTGAAAATTTAGTGTGTTCAAAGAGTTAAGGCGTCGAGATTCGTTTTTGCTTGCGTCGGAACAGTGGTCAGAATTCAGAGTTTGATGCAGACATTCTTCGGTTCGGTAAAGAAGCGCAATGCCTCAAATCCTCCTTCCCGTCCCATGCCGCTGTTCTTCATTCCGCCGAAAGGTGTACGCAGATCACGCAATAGCCAGCAATTCACCCAAATGATCCCGCTTTCTATGGCGGCGGCCATGCGGTGGGCCCTCTTCAGATCGGAGGTCCAGAGGGTCGCGGCCAGTCCATAGGACGTGGAATTGGCCAAACCGAGGACTTCCTCTTCCGTATCGAATGGCTGAAGGGTGACCACGGGTCCAAAGATCTCTTCCTGATTGGTTCGGCAATCGTACGGCAGCCCCTCGATGACTGTTGGCCGGAGGTAATAACCGTCTTTCAGTTCTCCTGACATCTCGGGTTCCGTTCCTCCGGTGAGCAGCTTCCCGCCTTCCTCTTCGGCCAGCTCGATATAGCCCTTCACCTTTTCCAGGTGCGCCCTGGAAACCAGAGCGCCCATGCGGGTGTTTTCGCTGGAGGGGTCTCCGACCTTCATCTTGGCCACCTTTTCCACAAAAGCCTCCCGAAACTTCTCATAGATAGGTCGTTCGATGTAGATGCGGGAGCCGCAAAGGCAGATCTGCCCCTGATTGGCGAAACTCGATCGGACGGTGGTGCGCAGCATGTCTTCGAAATCACAGTCGGCGAAAATGATGTTCGGATTCTTTCCGCCCAGTTCGAGCGATACCTTTTTGAAGCGTGGCCCAGCGGTTTTCATGATCTGCGCACCCGTTTGGGTTCCGCCGGTGAAGGAAAGCACAGGAATGTCAGGATGCTCGACGATGGCCTGACCGACCGATGAGCCCGTTCCGTGAACAATATTCAACACCCCCGGAGGAACACCGGCGTTCATGCATATCTCAGAAAGCTTCCATGCGGTATAAGGGGTCACCTCAGAAGGCTTCGCCACTACCGTGCAGCCCGCAGCAAGGGCCGGAGCGATCTTCCAGCTGAACAGGTACAGCGGAAGATTCCAGGGAGAAATGCAACCTGCCACACCTATCGCTTGTTGAAGGGTGTAG
>CATILC010000142.1 GCA_949516455.1 Flavobacteriia bacterium
CACGGTGCCCGGATCGGACGCAATGCCCTGATCGGCATGAATGCGGTGATCATGGACAAGGCCGAGGTCGGTGCAGAGAGCATTGTGGGTGCGCTGAGTTTTGTGCGGAGCGAAATGCAGATCCCTGAACGAAGTCTGGTCGTAGGCAATCCGGCGAAAGTGCTGCGGAAAGTGGAAGACAAAATGGTGGACTGGAAGACGCTGGGTACGGAATTATATAAGAAACTTCCCGCCCAAAGCCAGGAAGCTTTGGTCCCCTGTGAGCCACTCAGAGAGGAAGAACCCGACCGACCCGTCCAACGAACGGATTACCTGCCCTGGTCGAAGTAAGCACTGTCCGATCTGCTGAAGAAAAAACACGACACCATACTTTACATTTAACCTCCATACACCACTGAAGTCATGAACAGAAATCTTCTTCTCCTAGGAGTTGCTTTGATCGCCGCATCCTGCGGCCAAGAGGAACAGAACAGCCAAGCTGAAACACCCATGAACTATCCAGAGACCCGCAAAGGCGATGTCTATGACGAATATTTTGGCACCCGTGTGGACGATCCCTACCGCTGGCTCGAGGACGATCTTTCTAAAGAGACAGCCGAATGGGTCAAGGCGGAAAACGAGGTGACCTCGGCCTACTTATCCGACATCCCGGTTCGCGAAGGCCTCCGTACGCGTTTGGAGGAACTTTGGAACTATGAAAAGATCGGCGCGCCATTCGAAGAGGGCGACTACAGCTACTGGTACCGCAACGACGGCATGCAGAACCACTACGTGCTCTACCGAAAAAAAGGCGATGGTCCGGAGGAGATCTTCCTCGATCCGAATGGCTTTTCAGAGGACGGCACCACCTCCCTTTCCGGGGTGAGCTTTACCGAAGACGGAAGCATGATCGCCTATCAGATCTCTGAGGGCGGGAGCGACTGGCGTAAAGTCATCGCGATGCGAACAGAGGACGGAGCCATCATAGAGGATACGCTGCGGGATGTGAAGTTTTCCGGCCTTTCCTGGCTCGGCAATGAGGGCTTTTTCTATTCGAGCTACGACAAACCCGAAGAGGGCAGTGTGCTCAGCGGCAAGACGCAGCAACACAAACTCTATTTCCACAGGCTGGGAACACAGCAAGCTGAAGACGAACTCATTTTCGGGGGAGACGACCGCATCCGCAGGTATGTTTCTGGATCGGTCACCCGCGATCAGCAATGGTTGGTGATCTCTGCCGCTGTATCCACCACCGGAAATGAATTCTATTTGATGTCGCTGGCAGATGATTCCAGAACGCTTGTTCAGGTGGTGGATGACTTTGAGAATGAATACGGCGTGGTGCACAGCGAGGGAAACACCTTCTACCTGCAGACCAATTACGAGGCGCCGAACAGCCGCATCATGGTGATGGACGCCACAAAGCCCGATCGCAGCAACTGGAGCGAACTCGTGGCAGAAACCGAGATGCCTCTGAATGCCTCCACGGGTTGTGGAAAGATCTTTTGCAGCTACCTGAAGGACGCCACATCCATGGTCCAGCAGTACGATCTTTCGGGCACATTGGAGCGGACAGTGGAACTCCCGGGCGTGGGTTCGGCCAGCGGTTTTTCTTCCAAGTGGGACGACGAAACCTTGTACTTCTCCTTTGCCAACTACGTGACTCCTGGGAGCATTTACCGATACGATCCTGTAAGCGGTGGTTCGGAGCTCTACCGAACTCCGGAGATCGCCTTCGATCCTGCTGGCTTCGAATCCAAGCAGGTCTTTTACACCTCCAAGGACGGAACCCAGATCCCGATGATCATTTCCTACAAGAAGGGAATGGAGCTCAATGGGAACAATCCAACCTTGCTCTACGGCTACGGAGGTTTCAATATCAGCCTGACACCGCGCTTCTCCATTTCCAATGTCGTTTGGATGGAGCAGGGCGGCATTTATGCCGTTGCCAACCTTCGTGGCGGGGGTGAATACGGGGAACAATGGCACAGCGCCGGTACACAGATGAACAAGCAGAATGTATTTGACGATTTTATTGCAGCTGCTGAATACCTCATCTCCGAGCAGTACACCCGGAAGGAAAAACTGGCCATCGCCGGTGGAAGCAACGGCGGTCTGCTGGTGGGCGCCTGTATGACCCAGCGGCCCGAACTCTTTCAGGTGGCTTTGCCGGCCGTGGGTGTTCTGGACATGCTGAGGTACCACACCTTTACCGCTGGAGCAGGCTGGGCATATGATTATGGAACCTCCGATGATTCCAAAGAGATGTTCGAATACCTGGAGGCCTACTCGCCCTACCACGCTCTGGAGGAAGGGGTGGAATATCCCGCCACCATGGTGACGACCGCCGATCATGACGATCGGGTGGTTCCTGCACACAGCTTCAAGTTTGCTGCCCGCTTGCAGGAATACCATAGGGGCGATGCACCAGTGCTGATCCGGATCGAGACCAATGCCGGCCACGGAGCGGGAAAACCCACCTCCATGATCATCGACGAACAAGCGGATAAATGGGCCTTCACCCTCCACAATATGAGGGACGAAGCAACCGCCGAATAGCCTTGAAACGCAGGAATTCTTGACCGCCGCCAAAAGCCAAGCTTGGCCTGTATCGATAGATGGCCAGCATCTGAACGCCTGCTGATGAGCCAAAAGAATTCCCTTCGTCTGCGCATCTTCAGCAGCATGATGGTGCTTCTGTTGCTCTCTTTTCTGCTCACGGGGACCATCACCTTCTACCACTTCAAGAAGGAGAACGAACAGTACCATTTTGAGCGACTGAAGCGAAAGGAATACGCCGTCAACGCGGCGGTGGATTACTTCATTCGGAATGAAGAGGCATTCCCGGTACAAGACAGTCTGGTGTCATTGTTCTCCGACAAGATCTGCGAGCTGGCCGACATCCATAAGCTCGAGGTGAACATATACAGCCTGAGTGGGCATTTGCTTATTTCTTCAGATCCCGAGCTGGTCCGGAATTTTCAACTTCCCGATACTTTGAGCGAGGGCATACTCCATCAGGTGCGGGAAAATCAGGGGTCCTATTTGCTGAGCAGCACCAATGAGGAAGGAGCGGCCTATTTGTCGAGCTTCGACTACATCACCAACGAACGCGGACATCCCGTGGCGCTCATCAGCCTGCCTTACTTCCCGGAAGAAGTCGATCCCATCGGTGCTCTGCGGCTCTTTTTGACCACCTTGTCTGAGATCTATCTCATCCTTCTTGCACTTGCGGCCATGGCGGCGTATATCCTCTCGAGATACATTGCGGGCAGCCTGAGCGAGGTAGCCCAAAAGCTTCGCTCCACACGCCTGAGCGGGAAGAACACACCGCTAAGTTGGTCGCGCGACGATGAGATCGGTGCCTTGGTGAAGGAGTACAATCGGATGCTCGAAGCATTGGAGCAAAGTGCCGTGGAATTGGCGCGCAACGAAAGAGACCATGCCTGGCGCGATATGGCACGGCAAGTGGCCCACGAGATCAAGAATCCACTGACCCCCATGCGGCTGCAGCTGCAGCAACTCGAACGCCGTTCTTCGGCCACCGAGCCTGCCGAACTGCAGGACATCACCCGCTCCATGGTGGAGCAGATCGACCATCTGACTGAGATCGCCTCAGCCTTTTCGCGATTTGCTTCGTTGCCGGATATGAAGGCCGAGCGTGTAGACCTGCTGCAAGTGCTCAGAGGAAGTGTGCAGTTGTTTCAGGCACAGGGAGTCACGCTGAGCTGTGAGGAAGAAACCCTTTGGGTGCATGCCGATCCCGCCCAGTGGAACCGAGCCTTCAACAATCTGTTGCAAAATGCGGTACAAGCCATACCCAGCGATCGAAAAGCAGAGATCAGCGTAAAGGCATGGGCAGACGGCGAAAACGTTCAGATCAGCATATGCGACAACGGCATTGGAATGGAAGACGAACAGAAAGAGCGTTTGTTCGAGCCCCGTTTTACGACCAAATCCAAGGGCATGGGCTTGGGACTGGCCATGGTGAAAAGGATCGTTGAGCAATCTGCCGCTGAGATCCGCTTTGATTCCAGAATTGGAAGGGGCAGCTGCTTTTACATCACCCTAACAAAAACATAAGAGAAATACTACATTTGCC
>CATILC010000143.1 GCA_949516455.1 Flavobacteriia bacterium
AGATCAGAAGCCACCGGATTCGGGAAGACTTCAAGAATGCCTGAACCGGGCCCGTCGAATGCCTCTTGGCGCAAACTGTTCTGAAGAGAGATCTGTTCGTCTCCTGGCAGATAGTCCACATATTGAAGAACGCAATAGAACATCTCATCCGAGGTGTTGTCTCCCCAACCCATATCCGCTGGCGGCGTGTTGGGGTTGTTGGGATTGGAAGCCGTGTTGTCGTAGGTACACTCCATATAAAATGTACTGCCCGCGGGAACCTTGGTCATATAAAGAGGCTTATACATTCCCTGCCAATTGAAATCCCAATCTGGAATACGAATCACTTTGGTGGTATCTCCAGAAGGTTTCACGAAATACAACTCCCAACTTTCTCCAATGAGGTGGGCGTGGGGCAAGAAGCCGATCAGACTGAGATCTGTGGATATGTTGATGGCCCGTTTGACCGTGGTCACCTGATTGGCTGGAAGGAAAAGGTTGAAGTACGCATACTCATAGTTTTCGACTTCCCGAACGATCGGCTGATCGGTAAAAAATATGTTGACGTAAGAGCTGTCTTGTTCGGCAAATGGGTAGGGTGCGTAGTGCAGCTGCATCAGAAGATCGCTCCCCGCAGGAAGGATCTGGCCAGTACCCGGCGGAAATCGGTCGGGCACGAGGCCGGGTGCCCATCCCCCATAAAAATGCTCCGTAGGAACTCCGAATTCACCAAATGAGGTGTAGCCATAGCCCGGTTCATTCGCATCTCTCTGTTGGGCCTGTCCGTTTATGTCCGAGGCAAACAAAGCGTGGTGTACGACCTTCTTGTTTCCGGGCCTGAACTCCATGGCCGCGATCTCCCTGTCCTGGGTGAGCCCTGTGGGAAGAACGAACACCCGATAATCATCTTGATTGTTTCCATTTGTCGTGTAGGATTCGGACATGCTCAGGACCATGTCTGGAACCCCCAGCACAGAACCAGAAGGAAAATTAGGTAATGCTGGTTCCTGGCTGGGGTCTCCCTGTGGGGCGCCGTTGTTCACCCAATCGATGATCGTTTGCTTCTCTGCCACAGTTAAAATCCGCTCACCCACCAAGTGTGTATAGTTTGGATCGGGTGGCCAGGGAGGCATGAGGTCATTTTCCACCACGTATTTGATGCTCATTGAACGATTGGCCACTTCTGCGTAATTGGTCAAAGGGAATGGGGCGATCTCATTAGGACGATGACAACTGGTGCATTTTCCGTAAATGATGGAGGCCACATCTTCGCTGAAATTCACATTCTGGGCGGTGAGAATGGGCGCCGTAGTCAGGGCTAAAAGAATAGAGAGTTTACGTATCATTTATTTGGGTTCAATCTTGTGCAAAGGAAGTAAACATCCAACGGGCTGTGTTCGAACCATGAAAGTGCCTGGATCGTCAAGGGTTCTCTGCATGGCCAATCGCAGATCTCTACTGCGCGTTCCGCGATTCCGCTGTCCGATCCTGGAGAAGCTGTTATCGATCCGCCCTCGGTAAGTGTTCTGCCCCGTACGACTGAACAGCAGCGCCTCGGGCATGGTGGTTGCTTTCAGCTCTTTGGCCCGTTCAAAGGCACCCTCTATCACCCAGGATCCATGAAGACCTGCCTTTGTCATAAAGGCCCTGACCGCCGCATGATCCGTGCTGATGGGAAACAAATAGGTGAAATCGATCCGTTCTGCGAATTCCTTCTCCAATGCATTCAACTCAACACTTTGGCTCAGGCTTACAGGGCAGTCTTCGGACATGAGGACGACGACGAATGCTCGTTGTCCGCAAACGTCCAGAACACTGAACAAACACATCAGCATGAGGATGCGGAAAAGCATTCTTAAATGTACTTCATTTTTCAAGTCGGGATGTGGGGTATTGCAGCGCTTACCCTCCATGAGAGATCATTGCCTGTTCCCATATCGATGAAAGGCGCCGATTCGTTCAGCCGCTTGTATTTTTGACCACCTATTACAAGACCACAACATGCTCACCAAATTGATCGGCAAAGTACTCGGCACCAAAACGGACC
>CATILC010000144.1 GCA_949516455.1 Flavobacteriia bacterium
CAGCCAGTGGCTCTGAGGTCACGCTGATGGACCTGGGCGGAAGGATCCTCGCTGTGCAGACTGTCGATCAGGCCGAGCTGGCCTTCGATCTCTCCGGCATGGCCAACGGGGTCTACATGGTCCGGATCCAAAGCAAGGGAGAAGTGATCACCGAACGAGTGGTCAAACAGTAATTCTCTGCTTCTTTACTGAGCTTTCACTAGCCCCGCACATGCGGGGCTTATTTTTCCGTTCGTGTGGCCCTTCATTTTAGATTGGACCCATTGCGCAATATGCCGCGGAAACGGTGGCTTTCGCAGGGATAAAAGAGAAACCTGGTCTCCTTAGAAGAGCATTTTGGTTTCTGTATTTTCGCGGTTCAAATCAGAGAGAGGCATATGGCATTCAATATCGACATGATCCAAGCGGTCTACGACCGATTCCCAAAACGCATTGAGCAGGCGCGCACACTTCTCGGCAGGCCACTGAGCCTCACAGAGAAGATCCTGTACGCCCACCTCTGGGACGGAACCGCAAAGAAGTATGCGCGTGGAGTGGATTATGTTGATTTTGCACCCGATCGGGTGGCCATGCAGGACGCCACCGCACAGATGGCTCTGCTTCAGTTCATGCAAGCTGGAAAGGCGAAAGCAGCTGTTCCGTCCACGGTGCATTGCGACCACCTAATACAGGCCGAGTTTGGCGCCTCTGAAGACCTGAAGAATGCACGGAACAAGAGTTCGGAAGTCTTCGATTTTCTTCAAAGCGTCTCCAACAAATACGGCATTGGCTTCTGGGAACCCGGTGCTGGGATCATCCACCAGGTCGTGCTCGAGAACTACGCCTTCCCTGGAGGCATGATGATCGGCACCGACAGCCATACGGTAAATGCCGGCGGCTTGGGCATGGTGGCCATTGGCGTTGGTGGTGCCGACGCTGTGGATGTCATGGCAGGAATGCCCTGGGAACTGAAGTTCCCAAAACTGATCGGTGTGCACCTGAAAGGAAAGCTCAATGGTTGGGCTTCGGCCAAAGACGTCATCTTGAAGGTGGCCGGCATCCTGACCGTTAAAGGAGGAACGGGAGCCATCGTCGAGTACTTTGGAGAAGGCGCTCGCTCGTTGAGCTGCACGGGGAAAGGAACCATCTGCAATATGGGCGCAGAGATCGGAGCGACCACCTCAACCTTCGGATTCGACGAAAAAATGGCGGCCTACCTACGCGGCACCGACCGAGCGGATGTGGCCGATCTGGCAGAGATGTATGCCGAACATTTGACGGCTGACCCGGAGATCTATGCCGATCCGGAGGCGTATTTCGACCAGGTGATCGAGATCGATCTTTCAACACTGGAGCCCCACGTGAACGGCCCGTTCACACCGGATCTGGCGACGCCTATATCGGAATTCGCCCATGCGGTCAAAAGCAATGGATGGCCTGAAAAACTGGAAGTAGGACTGATCGGATCCTGCACCAATTCCAGCTACGAGGACCTTACCCGTGCCGGTTCCGTAGCGGACCAGGCGAGCGAACTCAAACTCGAGGTCAAGTCTGAATACACCGTGACGCCCGGTTCTGAACAGGTACGTTTCACGGCGGAGCGGGACGGATTGCTCGAAAAATTCGAACGCATCGGCGGCGTTGTGCTGGCCAATGCCTGTGGTCCGTGCATCGGACAATGGGCGCGGCATACGGACGACCCGGACCGAGCCAATTCGATCATCACCTCCTTCAACCGGAACTTCGCAAAGCGGAACGACGGCAACCCGAAGACGCATTCCTTTGTGGCCTCGCCCGAATTGGTGACGGCACTGGCCATCGCGGGAGACCTCACCTTCAACCCGCTGACCGACACCCTGACCAATACAGAGGGGGAACAGGTGAAACTGAAAGAACCTCAAGGCATCGAATTGCCGCCTCAGGGATTCGATGTGGAAGAAGCAGGCTATCACGCACCGGCAGAAGATGGATCGGGCGTACAGGTCGTGGTGGCTGGCGGATCAGAGCGGCTGCAGCTGCTCGAACCCTTTGCCCCCTGGAACGGAGACAACCTCGACGATCTCGTGCTTTTGATCAAGGCCAAAGGCAAGTGCACCACCGATCATATTTCCATGGCCGGGCCCTGGCTGCGCTTCCGCGGTCATCTGGACAACATTGCCAACAACACCCTGACCGGAGCGGTGAACTTTTTCAATGAGCAGACCAATTCGGTCAAGAATCAGCTGACCGGCGAATTGGGCGGCGTACCCGACACCCAACGGGCATACAAGAAAGAAGGAATTGGCAGTCTGGTGGTGGGCGACCACAACTATGGAGAAGGCAGCTCGCGCGAACACGCGGCCATGCAGCCGCGGCACCTCGGTGTTCGGGCCGTATTGGTGAAGTCTTTCGCCCGCATCCACGAAACGAATTTGAAGAAACAGGGCATGCTCGCACTGACCTTCAGCCAGGAATCGGATTACGACAAGATCCAAGAGGACGACCGCTTCGATCTGATCGACCTGAAGAAAATGGCCCCGGGCCGTCCGCTGCAGTTGCGCATCCGACATTCGGATGGAACGGTCGAAGAGATCAGCTGCCTGCACACCTACAATGAGCAGCAGATCGAGTGGTTCCAGGCGGGTTCGGCGCTCAATCTGATCAAAACACAACAGGAATAGGAGGCAAGAACTGCTAACAAAGACCAGATGAACAAGACACAAAAAGCCTGGGCCTTTTACGACTGGGCGAACTCCGTCTATTCATTGGTCATCTCCACCGCGGTCTTTCCGCTGTATTTCGATTGGGTAGCGCCAGAGATCATCGAACTCAACTGGCCGGTCATCGGGCTGCGCAGCTATCCTTCCAGTGCGCTTTACTCCTATGTGCTGGCCGCCTCCTTCATCACGGTTGCCATCTTGCTGCCCATCCTGAGCGGAATGGCCGACAAACTGCACAAGAAGAAGCTCTATATGCGGCGTTTCCTCGACATTGGCGCCCTGGCCTGCATGGGCATGTTCTTTTTCACGGAAGAGCGCATTGGCCTGGGAATGATCCTGAGTTATGTGGCCAGTGTGGGCTATTGGAGCAGTCTGGTCTTTTACAACGCCTATCTGCCCGTAGTCGCCAAGAAAGAAGAACAGGACAAACTCAGTGCGCAGGGCTATTCGCTCGGTTACATCGGTTCGTCCATCCTGCTCATTCTCTGTCTGGGTATGATCCTGAGTCAGGAGACCGGATCCGAGGAACAGCAGCTGGCCTTCCGACTCAGTTTTGTGCTTACTGGTCTTTGGTGGGCGGGTTTCTCGCGCCTGACCCTACGCAGGATGCCGGAGGAGAATGCAACGCTCCGTGAGCCGCTGCTGCAGAGTATAAAAGGAGGATTCGTTCGGCTGGGGGATACCTTTCAAAAACTCAAGGGCATACCCGTTTCCATTCCCTTCATCCTCGCCTATTTCCTCTTCAGTACCGGCGTGCAGACCATCATCCTTCTGGCCAGCCTGTACGGCAGCAATGAATTGAAGATGGAAAGTGCTCAACTCATCGGCACCATCCTCATCATTCAGTTCGTGGGCATTCTCGGCGCCTGGGGCTTCAGCAAGTTGTCCGGCCTGATGGGCAATATCCGCGCACTGATGCTGTCCATATTCATCTGGGCGCTGATCTGCGTATTCGCCTATTTGCTTCAGCCGGATGATCCGTCCGTCCTGCTCAAATTCTACGGCATTGGCGCCCTCGTCGGTTTGGTAATGGGCGGGACCCAGTCGCTGAGTCGCTCCTCATTTTCTAAGCTGCTGCCCGTCCACGAGACCGAACACACCAGCTACTTTTCGTTCCTCGAGGTGATGGAAAAGGTGGCCATCGTATTGGGCACTACCCTCTTCGGCCTGCTCACCCAGCTCAGCGGCGGGATGCGAACAGCTGCACTGAGCATGGCCGGATTCTTTATTCTCTCTTTGTTCGTACTGGCTGCGCTGCGGAAATCCTACGATCGAGCGCTTACTGAATGACGGCGAAATCGAGTTTCACCTGACCGAAGAAATCATCGTATTCGGTGACCCTTCCATTGATCACGACCTTTTGATCCAATTCCAAAGGCCCATGTCCCTCCTGAAAGAAAGCGATCACCTGATCGTCCAGAACGACATAGTTGGATTCGATCTCACTGAGCTGGCCTTTCACCTGAACCACCTGATCGAGGAAAGCCGCGGTTGCTGAACCAGGGTCCTGAGTGAAGCGGTCATTGAGTTCTGCGGCCGTCAAGACTTCGATGGCCTGCTCAGATGTTGGATCCCGGTGCGCTTTGTTGTTCACATAATACCAAGCGCCTGCTGCCACCAAGGCGACGAGATAAGAACGCACGAACCACTTTTCCATTTTCTTTCGAATTTTCCATTAAAGTACAAGACCTCTCTTTGAACGGGCCAAATGTGTATCTTGATATTTCATTGAATCCAATGAACGACACGAAACGTATTTCCCTATTTGCCCTCGGCCTCGTTTGGCTTTTGGCCTTTTTATCTGCTTGTGAAAAGACAAGCGAAGAGGAACTCCTTTCTGCGCTCAGCCCGACATGTGACAGCCTGAATGTGAGCTACGCCGTCCACATACAGCCATTGGTCGCCCAGAATTGCGCCTACGCAGGATGTCATTCCTACCCCGGCCCATCGGCTGGCCTGGCACTGGAAGATTACGCTTCCATGCGCGATGCCACGGAGAACGGCTCTGTTCTCAGCAGGATCCAACGCAGTGCGAGTCAAAGCGGGGTGATGCCAAAGACCGGACCCATGGACGCCTGCTCGATCCGACAGATCGTCCGTTGGGCACAAGATGGCTACCAACCCTAACTAAAGATCCCGAGCATGAAATTCCGTTTGATCCTATTTACTGCGCTGTTCACAAGCGTCGGTCTGAACGCCCAGAAGTATTTCGCCCGGGACGGTCAGGTGCGCTTCTTCTCTTCCACGCCCATCGAAGACATCGAAGCGGTGAACAGCCAGACTTCGAGCATTGTCGACTGGGGAAAAAACCAGGTGGCTTTTCGGCTGCCCATCAAGGGATTCCAGTTTGAAAAGGCGCTGATGCAGGAACACTTCAACGAGAACTACCTCGAATCCGATGAGTTCCCCAGCGCCACATTCGCAGGCTCCCTCGTTGACATTCCGGAGAGTGCAGATGGTTTGGATGACGAGGAGTTGCTCCTATCGGGCATTCTCAGCATCCATGGCGTGGATCAAAAAGTCGAGGAGACCTTTCGCTTGACGAAGACAGAACAAGGCATGGACCTGAAAGGAAGCTTCGTGGTGAGGCCGAAGGACTATGACATCGAGATCCCCTCGGTCACCCGGGATAAGATCGCACAGTCGATCGAAGTTTCGGTGGACATCCACTACAAGCGCCGTTGACCATGAGATCGATCGCTCTGCTCTGCCTCACTTTTTTCATGCCTCCCCTCCTGGCCCAGAACGATCTTTTGGCCGAGTTGGAAGGGATGGAAGAGAAAAAGGTCGAATACGTAACAGCTGCATTCAAAGGAACCAAGATCATCAATGGTCAGAGCAGTGAGATCCCCGGACCCGGCGTTCTTCAATTCGTATTTCAACACCGCTTTGGATCGCTCAGCGATGATTTCTTCTACAATTTCCTCGGGCTGGACAACGCCCAGGTAAGGCTCGGCATCGATTATTCGTTCAACGACTGGATCAATGTAGGTGTAGGGCGCAGCAGCTTCGAGAAAACCTACGACGGCTTTGTCAAGGCGAAACTGCTGAGGCAGTGCACGGGATCGAAAAACGTTCCCCTGAGTCTGACCTTATTCACTTCTGCATTCATCAATACATTGAAATTCAGGGGCGACCTGGATCCCGATATGGTCAATCGGATGAGCTATTCCACCCAACTGGTGATCAGCAGAAAATTCAACAGCCGTCTGTCGCTCGCTGCAACACCGACGCTTCTTCACGTGAACATGGTGCCAGAAACCCAACAGAACAATACGGTTTTGGCCATTGGAATGGGCGGACGGTACAAACTGACCCAGCGGCTCAGCCTGAACCTGGAATACTTCCCTCAGCTTCAAAAGAACAATTACTCGGAAGGAAGCGGCACATCAGAATTCTACAATTCGCTCTCAGTAGGCTTTGACATCGAGACGGGCGGACATGTGTTCCAATTGTTCTTCAGCAATTCCAGAGGCGTGATCGACCCTCAGTTCATCGCGGAAAGTCCAGGCAGCTGGACGGATGGCGACGTCTATTTCGGCTTCAATATTTCAAGGGTCTTTACCCTGAAAAAACCCGACTTGCCCACCTACAACTAGGGCCTGTTTGGCAAGGGATCTACTTGCCGAGATAATTCATGGGCGTGATCTGAAGCAGCTCGTCCCGAACAGCCGGATCGACATCGAGGCCTTTGATGAATTTTTTGAATTCCGCTGCCCCGGGACGTTCCTTGGTCCGGCTCAGTTCCTTGAGCTTCTCGTAGGGCTTTGGATAACCCTCTCTGCGGAGAACCGTTTGGATGGCCTCGGCCACCACCGCCCAGTTTTCTTTCAAGTCGGATTCGATGGCCTTTCGGTTCACCTTGAGCTTGCCAAGTCCCTTCAGCAATGACTGGAAAGCGATGAAGCTGTGTCCGAACGGCACGCCGATATTGCGCAGGACCGTGCTGTCTGAAAGATCCCGCTGCATGCGGGAGATGGGCAGTTTGTCCGCAAAATGACCCAGCAATGCATTGGCCACACCAAGGTTGCCCTCTGCATTCTCAAAGTCGATGGGATTCACCTTGTGCGGCATGGCCGAAGAACCCACTTCATTGGCCTTGATCTCCTGCTGGAAATAATCGATGCTGATGTAAGCCCAGAGATCCCGGCAGAGATCAATAAGCACTGTATTGATGCGCATCACACAATGGCAAAGTGCGGCAATGTGGTCGTAGTGCTCGATCTGAGTGGTGGGAAATGAACGGTGCAAACCCAAATTGCCCTCGACGAATTCATGAGCAAAAGCGTGCCAATCGATATCCGGATAGGCCACATAGTGGGCATTCATATTGCCCGTGGCGCCACCGAATTTGGCGGAATGTGGAATGTGTCGAAGCAGTCTTAGCTGATGGTCGAGGCGTTCAGCAAACACTTCGATCTCCTTGCCCAGTCTCGTAGGCGATGCGGGCTGACCGTGTGTGCGGGCCAAAAGCGGAATGTCCGCCCAGCGGTCTGAAGCTTCATTCAGGCTCACCACCACTTCCCCGAGCAAGGGCAGGTACTCGGCCTCCATCATCTCCATGATGGACAAGGGCACACTGGTGTTGTTCACATCCTGTGAGGTCAGTCCAAAGTGCATGAATTCTTTCCAGGCCCCCAGACCCAGATCGTCCATTCGTTCCTTGATGAAGTACTCCACTGCCTTGACGTCGTGGTTAGTCGAACGCTCCAATTGCTTGACGCGTGCTCCGTCCGCTTCTGAAAAATCCAAGTAGATGTCCTGCAGATCCGCCACCCTATCCGCCGGAAATTCACGCAACTGCGGAAGCGGAATACGGGTGAGTGCGAGGAAGTACTCCACCTCGATGCGCACCCTGTAGCAGATCAGTGCAAACTCCGAGAAAAAGGGAATGAGTCGTTCTGTATTTTTAGCATAGCGGCCGTCCACTGGGGACAGGGCGAGAAGTGCATCCGGCATAACCCATGATTAAAGATCAAAAGTAACCAAGGAATGAAGACTTCGCTTCAGGAGATCGGCAGGGCCATCGGCGATTACCGCGCGGCCTTTCGCTTCATTCATTCGCATCGATTGTACCTCTGGCTTTGGTGGCCTGTGGCCGTCAATCTGCTTCTGCTGTTTTTGGCTTTGGCACTGGGTGAAGTCATGGCGACCCAATTTCAAGAGCGCATCGACCAGTGGCTGGGATGGGAAGATGGGTGGTGGAATCAGGTCCTGCGCTGGACACTCGGCGTATTGAGTCGAATGCTCATCTTCTTTGTCTACGCTTTGGTCTATAAGCAACTGGTGCTGATCATACTGGCACCTGTTCTGGCTTATCTGAGCGAACAGACCGAGGCCCTGAAAACGGGAAGGCAATTCGAATTCTCGTGGCGGCAACTCTTTCAAGATGCACTCCGTGGAGCGGGTATTGCCCTGCGCAACCTCTTTCTTGAACTGCTCATCACCTTGCTCCTGTTCTTCTTTGCTTTCGTTCCGCTGGTGGGTCTGTTGGCGCCTTTGCTCCTGCTGATCGTTCAGGCGTATTTCTTTGGCTTCTCTATGATCGACTACAGCTGTGAACGCAGCCGATGGTCGGTGGGAGAACGGCTATCGTTCATGCGTTCTCATCGAGGACTGGCGATCGGCAATGGCCTGGTATTCTACGGCCTGTTCCTGGTCCCCTACCTCGGCTGGGCGGTCGCACCGGTGCTGGGTATCGTGGCCGGAACACTCAGCTTCTTGAATACAAAAAAACCGGGCCTTTTAACAGACCCGGTTTCTCAGAAATAATTCACGTCTATTTATTCAGGAATGCTGCTTTCGTAGGCATTCGTATAGCGGTAGACGTAGTTGCCTCCATCGAGAACCAACTCCCAAACGACCGTCAGCACCTTGTAACCCACAACGTTCAGCCCTGCGAGATCTGATGGCTTGTCTATGTGAAAACGAATGGGCGTGTATTTGCTTCCGATCACATCTCCTGCTGCGTAGTCCGAACCGAATGGATTGACCGCTGCCAGGGGAAGTCCCCACTGGGTCATATTGGAATCGCCTTCGGCAAAGGCCCAAAGATTGTCTTTGTGGTAGAAATCATCTCCCGCGCGCACGGTAGGCGTGGTATCTACAAAACCGGCGTCCACATTCCAAATGGAGGAGCCTCCTGTAGGCCCTTTATCCACCCATTGGACGCTTGAAACCTGCCGAAGGTCCGAGCCTCCAGCCGCGGAATTATCCTTTGCGAGCACATTTTCCAAGATCAGGAAAGACTGCAAAAAATAGTTCTTCTGTATCGCGTCCTGGAAGAATTCCGCCTTGATATGGACCAGCCAGGAAGTATCGGCGTCCTCTACATTGTGGGCAATGCCCATGACAGCCGGCTCGGTACTGGCCAATAGTGCCGTCGCCTCTGCATCGTTGTAGTTGGCCAAAGCTTCTCCATTCACGTGTATGGTCGGGAAGCCATCCTGAACAAAAATGGAATCCCAGATCACACTGGATGGGTTCATCAGACCGTCGTTGTTATGCAAGGCCACCGGTACGACGAAGTCATAATTGGCTGCGAGATTCAACATGATCTCCGCTCCATTGGGACAATACTGGCACCAGGCACCGGTATTTTCCACAAGCAGAACATTGCTCTGATTCTTGACCACCAATCCAGCAATGGGATCGGGGGTGGTGTTGCCTCCGGAAGAAGAATTGTCGTCGTCCTTGTCACAAGAAGCCAGGGCTGCGGCAAAGATCAAAAGGGCGGAACTCCACTTTTTCATAGGAAAGAAATTTTTTATGCAACAAAAATAGGTGGAAAAACGGCTCAGCATGCTTCGATGAGCCAAGCCGAGGCACCACTTTTCCTTTTCTACCTATTGATGAGCAGGGACCAGATCCAGATAGATCGGAAGGTGATCGCTGTAGCCCCCGAGGTAACGCGGTCCAGAAAAGCTGCGCAAGGGATAGCGTCCGGTGTAGCGATCGTCGGGTTGTAGCAACCAATCGGCCCGGAACACCTTCGCCCATTCATTCTGGCCTCTGCCCGAACGAAGCTTGGTGGCTCCTTCCTCATCCAAAAGACCTCCGCTGACGACAAGATGATCGAGGTAGTTCCATTCACCCCGATACTTATGCGTACCTGAATGCACATCCAGCGGCTGCATCAGATCGTACAGGGCGGCCGGCTGGACTTCTTTCGATCCGTTCCAATCCGAAACCCCCAGACCCTCTGTGAGGCTGGCGTCGCCCACTCCATCATTCAGGTCGCCCATGATGATCAGTCCGTGACTTGGATGCATGCGCTGAACCGAATCCAACTGAGCACGCAGCGCAGTAGCCGCCAATACCCTCAATGGGCGGGATGCCTCTTCGCCTCCTCTTCGGGAGGGCCAATGGTTCACCCAAACATGAAAGGTGTCTGCCCACTGGATGCCGGCGAGTTTGGCGTACAGAATGTCTCGGGTGCGCCAATCCGGATCTTCTGACCGTTCCAGCCGAATGAATGAGGCCGAGAGCAATTTCAGCTGTGCGCGGTCCATCAAAAGCCCAACATCGATGCCCCTTCGATCGGGACTTTCAAAGTGGATCACCCGGTAATCCGCAGCCTTCATGATGTCCTGCCCCACCAGATCGTTGAGCACCCTGCGGTTTTCCACCTCGCACAGGCCAATGAGCGCAGGCGGATGAGCATAACCGACAGCCAGCAGGGTCTGGGCGATCTTTTTCTGCTTGTCCCAGTACTTGAAGTTGTCCCATTTCTTCTTGCCTTCAGGAAGAAATTCCTCGTCCCGTTTGAGCGTATCGTCCTCCGTATCGAACAGATTCTCCACATTGTAGAAACAGAAGCGCATGCCCGAATCCGCAGGCAAGGCGGGTTCGAATCCGGAAAAGGGACGTTCTATCAGTTGGGCGCTGAGCCGTGAGGTGGACAGAAGCCCTATGAGCAGCAGGCGGATCATGTTGCGGGTTGGAAACATTGGCGCAATGGGGTTGAATGGGATAAATGTAGGGGTTGTGGCTGCTCAAGCTGATTGATGTTTTGCAATTTTGGGTCGAATGCTTCTTCGCGCAAATACCTCGACCACTTCTTTTCTGTCAGCAGCCTTCCTGGCCCTACTGCTCACGGTACTCGGCCTCCCGTCTGCACAGGCCCAGCTCCTTGAAGAGAAATCGATTCAGAGGTCCACCATGGATCAAAAAGAAAGATGGCTGGTGGCCAGCGGGGTTCTGCTCGTTGGTTTTGCTGCAGACATGCCTGTACAGAAATGGCGAGGCGATTCCTTTTCTCCCTTTATGCGGCAGTATGTGGAACCTTTTGGGAAGGAATTCGGACTGATCGGTTCACTGGCCTTTTTTGGCTACGCCCATTTGACTCAAGATCGGAAAGCCGGCCAGGCTTCTGTTGGTTTGGGACGTGCATTGGTCTTCAGCTATCTGGGAGCGAATGGGCTCAAGATGATCTTTCGGCGAAGTCGTCCGAATGCGATCGGCTATCCGGAGAATCAATGGTTCCAGTACGAAGGACCGCCACTTGTTACGAACTCATTTCCCTCTGGACATGCCACTTATGCAGCTTCTATGGCCACCGTATTGTGCAGCAGCTACCCGGACAGTCGGTGGATGCCCTATGCCGCCTGGGGGATGGCCGGACTCGTTGGGTTTGAAAGAGTGTACAATGGCGTGCATCACCCCTCGGATGTCATCGCAGGTTTCATGCTGGGCTATGTGCTGGGCAAACTGGCGGTAAAGCCGTGGAAGATCGATGCTTATTTTCTGCCCCAGGGCGCGGGCTTCTCCGTGGCTCTGGATCGGTGAGTTTTCTTGTGGAAGCGGAATGCCCTTCTGAATTCCGCACATCGGGCAAAAAAAACAAAATCGCCTTTCGGTATCGATCTCAGGTCATAAGATCGTCGAAACGCACCTGATGAAGCCGTGCTGTCGATGCCGTAAAGCAGTCGACGGCCCAGTTGATCAAAGAGCTCATAGCCCAAACGACAGGTTTCGTTCAAATGGCCCTCAAGGACCAACAGACTGTCTCCTTCCAAAGCGGAAACAAAAAGGGTATCTGGCGGATGCAGTGCGGCACGATGGCCCTTGACCGCATGCATACTTCCAAATGAGAACAGAAAGAACACCAAAAGGAAATACCTCACTGTGCTCATCCTTTCCTTTGAAGCAACATAGCATCTCCGTAACTGAGAAAACGGTAGTCGTTTTCCAGCGCATGTTGATAGAGCGATCTCCACTGATCGCCAACAAAGGCCGCAACGAGTAGAAGCAAGGTAGAACCGGGTTGATGGAAATTAGTGAGCAATGCATCGACCATTTGAAACGGGTGATCTGGCAGGATGTACAAATGGGTGACGGCCCTTAATTCCTCCATTGAATGTTCGTCCAACCAATCAAGCAAGGCCAAAAGTGCTGCGGAACTGTCGAGCTTGGCCGGGAAGCGTGACATATCTTCCTGTGCCCAGCCAGAAGCGGGGTCCTCCCCGGCTGCCGCTTTCAGACCCAACCAGTACAAACTCTCCAGAGTGCGGAGTGAAGTCGTTCCGACGGCTAGGATCGGCTCGGTCCGTTCTGCCAAAGCGGCGATCAGGTCTCTGGGCACACAGATCTCTTCGCCGTGGATGCGGTGAGCTCGTGCATCGGAAGCACTGACCGGCTGAAAAGTGCCCGCTCCTACGTGAAGGGTCAAGCGATCGATCCGATGGCCCGACTTGCCCAGTTCTTCCAACATTCCCTCGGTCAGGTGGAGACCGGCCGTTGGGGCGGCCACAGATCCTCTGTTGCGCGCAAATACGGTCTGATAGCGCGCTCTGTCGGACAATTCATCACCACGGTTCATGTAAGGAGGAAGCGGAACATGACCAGCCTGCTCGAGCACCTTGTAGAAGGCCTCGGAAGGGGTCCAACTGAGCCGGATATAAAAACGACCGTTGCTGCGTTCCCCTTTTTCTGCTGTCAATGTGCCCGAACCACCCGCATGCGTCCAGGAGGTCTGAAGCGATCCCTCTTTCCATTTCCTCGCTCCGCCCACAAGAGCGAGGATCTCAACAGAGCCTTCCTCGTGCAGAATGTGCTCCAGCGATCGGCCATCTGCCGCGCTCAGGCAAAAGATCTCGATCTGCCCCGATCGGTGCGGAAAAAGCAAACGCGCATGGACCACTCGGGTATCGTTCAAACAAATGCGGTGAGGCACAGCCAGCAATTCCGCCAGGTCGCTGATCATTCGATCGCTCCTTTTCGATCCGTCGAATGACAACAAACGGGAGGCATTGCGATCGGTCAGCGGATAGCGTGCGATCCGCTCTTCAGGCAGCACATAGGTATACTCAGCGATCTGGATTTCCCGTTGGTCCATTTGAATAACTTGCCGCAAAAATAGAGGGCTTGAACCGGGTATTTGTTTCTGTTACCAACGACTGCGTGAACGATCAGCGGGTACACAAGGTGTGCAGCTCATTATGTGTGGAGGGTTGGCAGGTCGAACTCATTGGCCGACGTTCAGAAATCAATGTCCAGATCGAAAGGGAATACAACGTCCACCGCTTCCCCATGTGGTTCCGGCGGGGAGCTCTTTTTTATACTGAATTCAATATCCGCCTCTTCTTTTATCTGCTCACAAGGCCCTCTGGGGTACTACACAGCAACGATCTGGATACACTTCTGGCCAATCAACTCGTCGCGCGAATCAGAAGGTGCGCCCTTGTGCACGACGCGCACGAATATTTCACGGAAGTTCCCGAGCTGCAGAACAGACCCCTGATAAAGGGTATCTGGAAACGCATCGAAAGGCTCAGCTTTCCGCGTATCGACCATCTCTTCACGGTGAACGACAGCATTGCCTGGCTCTACAAAGAAGTTCATGGAAAGCATGCACAGGTCATCCGGAACATACCCGTGAAGAAGGCAACAACCGCTGCACAGGGCAAGGAGGCCCTGGGTTTTTCTTCGGAAGACTTTCTGATGATCAATCAGGGGACCGGTATCAATGTGGACAGAGGAATGGAAGAACTCTTTGTGGCCATGACCGAATTGCCCGAACGGATGAAACTGCTTCTTGTCGGCAAAGGCGATGTACTGCCCAAACTGCATTCTCTGCGCACAGAACTCAAGCTGCAGGAACGCATAAAGATCATGGATACACGTCCTTATGGGGAATTGATGCGCATAACCGCGAGTTGCGATCTGGGGCTGAGCCTCGATAAGGACAACAACCTGAACTACCGCTTCAGCCTGCCCAACAAGCTCTTCGATTACATACGGGCGGGGATACCGATCTTAAGCACTGACCTGCCAGAAGTTGGCCGCATTGTGCGGGGAAAAGAAGTGGGGCACACCATTGCAGAATGCAGTCCTGAGGCCATCGTCCAAGGGATCAGGGAGATGGAGAAAAAAGGAAAGGTCCCCTTCAAAAATGCGCTCGCTCTGGCCTCATCAGAGTTGAACTGGGAAACCGAAGTCGAACCGATGCTCGCGTGCTACCGGAAACTGAGCGGCTGAAGGCTAGCGGATCGGTGGATGGCCGTAGATGCCCTCGTAGAGGTCAGCGTAGGACTTGATGATGTTCTTGCGCTTGAGTTTCAGTGTCGGGGTCAGGTGGCCGGCATCGATCGTCCAGCTCTCTGGAGTGAGTTCAAATTTCTTCACCTGTTCCCACTGGCTGAACTGCTTATTGGCCTTGTCGATCTCTTCAGAGATCCGATCGATGAGCCGCTGGTCTTTCACAACCTGATCTTCAGAACCAAACTCGACCCCTTTTTTGGCGCACCAGTCCCGGACATATTCCCACTCAGGCTGTACGAGGGCCGCCGGATGTTTTTCTGATTCGCCGATGACCATGATCTGCTCGATGAATCGGGATTCCTTGAAGGTATTCTCCATGATCTGCGGCGCCACATATTTGCCGCCCGATGTTTTGAAGATCTCCTTTTTCCGGTCTGTGATGCGCAGATGTCCCTGATCGTTGATCTCCCCGATATCGCCCGTTTTGAACCAGCCTTCGCTGCTGAGTACCTCAGCGGTGAGTTCGGGCTGTTTGTAGTAGCCCATCATCACATTGGGTCCTTTAACGGTGATCTCGCCATCGTCGGCAATTCGGACCATCACATTTTTGATGGGTCGCCCCACCCCACCGATAAGCTTGTCCTCGAGCGGACGTCCGTTCACGGAGATGACCGGTGAGGTCTCGGTCAGACCATAGCCCTCCTGAATATTGATCCCTGCGGCCAAAAATATCCGAGTCAACTTTGGATTGAGCGCTGCGCTGCCAGAGGCAATGGCCCGTACGTTTCCACCCAGTGCTTCGTGCCATTTGCTGAATATGAGTTTGCGCGCCAAAGCGAGCTTCATGGAATAACCAAAACTCTTGCCGGACAATTCAAATTCCTCTGCAAGTCCAACCGCCCAGAAGAAAAGGGACTTCTTTACTCCGGTGAGATCGGATCCTTTGGCCATGATCTTATCGAAGACCTTCTCCAGCAGCCTCGGTACCGCCGTGAAAATATGTGGCTTGACTTCGCGTATGTCGTCGCCTACTGTTTCCAGCGACTGACCGAAATAGATCGGAATGCCCTTCCAGCTGTAGAGATAGGACAGCATGCGTTCAAAGATGTGGCAAATGGGCAAAAAGCTGAGCGCCCAGGAACCACTGGATACGGGAAACCGATCCCTACAGTCCGTCGCATTGGACGCGATGTTTTTGTGGCTGAGCATGACACCTTTAGGTTTACCTGTGGTACCCGAAGTGTAGATCAAGGTGGCCAGATCTTCCTCGTTTACAGCATCCATGGCCTTTTGAAGCTCAGCGGAACGAGCGCTTTTGCGGCCCGATTCCAAAACCTCCTCCCAGTTGGGTGCTCCATCCACAGGCAAGAAGGTGTACACGGCCTTCAGGCTGGGTATCCGATCCTTGATGCGCATGACCTTTTGGTAGAGCTCATCATTGGAGACAAAGCAGAAGGTGACCTCTGCATCATTGAAAATGTAGGCGGTATCATCGTCGGAGATGGTGGGATAGACAGGTACATCCACAGCGCCCAGTTGCAGAATGCCGATGTCGCTGACATTCCATTCGTATCGGTTGTTGTGTGTGATCAATCCGATCTTATCGCCGGCGGTCACGCCTAACTCCATTAGGCCAAGAGAAAAATGCTCCGCCATTTCCACATATTCCTGGCTGGATATGGTCTTCCACTCACCGTCGATCTTGGTGGCCATGCAGACATCCAATGGTGTGTGGGCCAACTGATAACGAGGGAAATCAAATAATCTCTTCAGTCCTTCCATGGTTTGGTTCTGTTCTTTAGGGTTGGTCAATTTCGGCAAAACCCATCAATTGGAATCTTGAGCTGAATAGAGGCGTTCACCGCGTATCCAGGTGGAAAGAATGCGCGCAGTGGGAATGGCCACTTCTGCACATTTCATCAGATCGGTGTCCAAGACCACCAGGTCTGCCCATTTTCCTGCCTCCAGACTACCGGTCTCGGTCTCTCTGAACTGAGCATAAGCTGCTTCCACGGTCATGCCGCGAATGGCTTCCTCTCTGCTGAGCGATTCAGAGGTGAGAAATCCCGATTCAGGCATGCCGGAGAAGTCCTTTCTCGAGACGGCGCTGTAGAAGGTCTTCAAGGGATCGATGTCCTCCACCGGAAAATCCGTTCCCAGGGGAAGGATCCCCAATTGCGCCCGCAAACTCGAATAGGCGTAGGCCGCCTCCATGCGCCCTGCGCCCAAACGGTCTTCGGCCCAGTCAGCGTCTGAAGTGGCATGCGTGGGCTGTACCGAAGGGATGATGCCGTGATCGGAAAACCAGTGACGATCGTCTGGCTGGACCACTTGCGCATGCTCCACCCGCCAGCGACGGGAACGGTCGTCCTGCAATCGATCGGCATAGAGCTTCAAGACCATCCGGTTTGCAGAATCGCCAATGGCGTGGACGCAGGCCTGAAGACCCATTTCGTAGACTTCTTCCAATCGTTCTTTCATGTCTTCGCGCGAGGTTACGGGCAGACCGTGCGCATGCGGTGCATCGGCGTAAGGCTCAAGCAGCAGTGCACCTCTGGAGCCCAGCGCACCGTCGGAGTAAAACTTCACAGAACGCAACCAGAACCGGTCCTCTTCAATGGGCCCGCTTTCGCGCAAAAAGGCAAAATTTTCCGGGTCATCAGAAGCCATGCAACTGATCGGAATGCGGAAATCTCCATTTGCACTCATGGACCGCAACAGCATCCATTCTTCTTTGGGCAGGCCGGCGTCGTGCAGGCCGGTCAGGCCATGAGCGAGCAGATTCTGTTCCGCCAGTTTCAATGCGTCTTTCCTTTGCGCCTTATCGGGTGTCCAGTCCTCGACCCGTTCGACGGCATTGTCGATCAAGAGCCCTGTTGGTCGATCTCCATCCATGACGATCTCACCGCCTTCCAGTCGATCCGGACAACAGACCTCATCTGTTTCAAGCGCCTTTCCATTGACAAGGACAGCATGTCCGTCCACCCTCCTCAGGATCACAGGCACATCCGGAAAGAGGGAATCGAGCAGGCTGCGCTCTGGCATTTCCTTTCCCGGCCAATTGTTCTGGTCCCAACCCCAGCCCTGCACGCGGTCCAGAGTGAGCCCACGTTCCACTTGGAGATCGTACCACCGCTTGAGCAAAAACACCATTTCCTTCTCGGATACCGCCGCCCTCAGATCGGCGGTCAAAAGGGCTTGAGCATAACCCATCACATGGCAATGCGCGTCGATGAATCCCGGAAAGACGATCGCCCCATTGAGGTCGAGCGTCGAGTCCATGGCAAAGCTTTGCTCCAGATCGGCCTTTGCACCCACAGCCACCACTTTGCCATCGGATACCGCAATCGCATCGTGCACGGAGAAGGCATCGTCCACGGTATAAACGACCGCATTGTACAGCAGAAGATCGGCCTGAGGCTTTGTTGAACACGAACCGAATAGGAGGACGGACAAAGAGAGGATGAGGTGCGTTGGCTTCATCCGCGCAAGATAGATGAGGTCCGTTGATGGACCGCTGAAGAAGACTCCGCACTTGCCGTTTGCCCGTATATTATGGCCAGAAAACGACAAGGAATGTACAAGGCACGGATAAGCGGAGTGGGGCACTATGTGCCGCCCAAGGTGGTGAGCAACAACGATCTGTCTAAGCTCATGGACACCTCAAACGAGTGGATCATTGAACGAACCGGCATCCAGGAGCGTCGGTTTGCCGACCCGGAAACGGATACGACCTCGGTCATGGGCAGCAAAGCGGCCAAGGTGGCACTGGAGCGCGCGGGAATGGAGGCAAGCGAGCTGGACTTCATCATTTTCGCCACGCTGAGCCCAGATTACTATTTCCCTGGTCCAGGGGTCATGGTGCAGGAACAACTGGGCATTCCGGAGATCGGGGCATTGGACGTGCGAAACCAATGTTCTGGATTCATCTACAGCCTGAGCGTCGCAGATCAATTCATTCGTTCGGGCATGTATCAGCGGATCCTGGTCATTGGCTCCGAACTGCACAGCGGCGGACTCGACTTCACCACACGCGGAAGGAATGTGTCGGTCATCTTTGGTGATGGCGCCGGTGCGGCCATTGTGGAAAGGGCTCCCGAAGGACATTCTGGAATTCTGTCCACGCATCTGCACTCCGAGGGCAAGCACGCCAGGGAGTTGGCGCTCATCGAACCCAGTACCTCCCATTGGGTGGACCGACTGATCGAAGAAGGCGGCAGCGATGACCCAGCCTATCACCCGTATATGAATGGAAACTTCGTCTTCAAACATGCGGTGACCCGCTTTCAGGAAGTCATCTACGAAGCGCTGAGGCACAACGGGAAAGAGGCATCGGATATCGATCTGCTGATCCCGCATCAGGCCAATTTGCGCATCAGTCAGTTCATTCAGGGAAAGATGAAACTGCGGGACGATCAGGTGATGAACAACATCATGCGTTATGGAAATACCACTGCTGCTTCGATTCCGATCGCTTGGAGCGAAGCATGGGAAGAGGGCAGACTGAAGGAAGGTGATCTGATCTGCCTTGCAGCTTTTGGCAGCGGATTCACCTGGGCCTCTGCGCTGCTTTACTGGTGAACCCTTCTGACGCAGAGCAGTTGAAATAAGCATGCAAGCGGTTTGTCTGAGTTTTTATTCTTTTTCGGGACGTGCCGACCGATGGTGGGCCTTCACCCAGATGGGATTGGCACCGGCAGAACTCCAGCAGGTGATGGGCCTCGACTTTTTTCGAATGATGGGGACTGGTGCCGGGATGGGCTTTCGTCCCTGGCCGGATACAGGCACATACGCTTTGCTGACGGTCTGGAAAGACAACGACAGCGCCGGGCATGCGCTGAAAGAAGCATCGATCTTCCAGCAGTTGGAATCCCGAAGCAGCGGGATCAAAAGTTATTGGCTTCGGGCCCATCGGGGAAAAGGTGCCTGGAAGGGGGACCAACCCTTTGTACTCGACCCGGAACCGATCGATGGAAAAGTGGCCGTCATCACACGCGCACGCATCAAATGGAACTGGATGCCCTATTTCTGGCTAAGGGTCCGCAAGGTGAGTCGGCAACTCAAAGGGCTGTCCGAATTGGAATTTTCCAAAGGCATTGGCGAATGGCCACTGATCGAACAAGCCACTTTCAGTCTTTGGACCAGTGAATCAGCCATCGATGCGTATGCATACAGGGGAAAACGCCACCGGAAAGTGGTTCAGGCCACCCGAAAGACGGGCTGGTATTCAGAGGAGATGTTCATGCGTTTCCATGTTCTCGCAGAACAAAGCGGAACGCCCTTACCGATCAGTTGAGGTAGATCAGCTCGTTGTAACAGGCTTCTTCTTGCTCCACAAGTAATTTTTGTAGGCGCAAACGGCTGTTCACGAATTCCGACTGCGACGGAGTATCTGTGATAGAGGCAAAACGCAATTTGTCTGAGAGCGAGAGATTCAACTCGTAAATGTCGATTTCTTCTGCATCCGGTTCCAGCACCGTATCGAAGCTATCCAATTCATTGAGTAGTGGATTGGACCAATTTTCAACATAGCCCCCAGGCCAGAGCTGATCGTCCACGGTGTAGAAGAATTTCTTCAAACGAAAAAGGCCTACGCACTCGATCTCCACATCCATTTCGCCCTGCTCGTAGTGCTTGAGCACTGAGGAGATGCGAACAAGGCTTCCAAAGTTTTTCCAGTTTTCTCTCGCATTACACGCAATCCCAAAAACTTCATTTTCAGATATGCAGTGGCGCACGAGTTCCTTATACCGGTCTTCGAAAATGTGCAGTTCACTCCGTTCGCCAGGCAGGAGGAACAAGTGAAGGGGAAAGAGCGCTATTTTTTTGACCTCAGGCACGTGTCTGAAAAACAAGCCAAAGGACACAAGGTTCACAAGGGTTCGATCGGATCGTGCTTTTTCTCCAACAAGCGTGCTGGGACGCTTTCGCGCACCGATCGCGCGATCATTTCGATCATGCGCTGTCGAAAATTCGATCGGTGAAAGACCAGACTTATCTCTCGTGTGGGAATCGGGTGATCCAACGGCTTGAGCAACTTTTGATCGTCCTTGGGCAAGTCAGCCGCGGTCAGATAAGGAAGCAAGGTCATGCCATGCCCTTGCTTTGAGAGCCGAACGAGCGAATCAAAATTCCCGGTCTGAATTTCAATGGTTCCCTTTCCCTCAGATCCGATATCCGGGCGTTCGCCACACAGTTTGAGTACTGAGTTTCGAAAGCAATGTCCTTCGTCGAGCAAAAGCAGATCGTCCAGAACCAATTCAGAATGCAGAACGAATGCTTCTTTCGCAAGTCGGTGTTCCTCTGGAACGAAGGCCATGAAGGGCTCATAGAACAAAGGCTCCTCCTGTATCAGTCGTTCATTCAACGGCGTGGCCAAAAGTGCAGCATCCAACTCCCGTGATCGGATGGCCTCTATGATCTGTTCTGTCTGCATTTCACGGATCCTGAAGCGCACATCTGGCAGATGCTCGCGCAGCTTTGGGGCCAGTCGATAGATCATCTGAGGAGCCAGCGTGGGAATGACGCCCAGCCGGAACGTTCCCTTCAGATCCCCCTTCATTTCCTGAACGAGTTCGCCGATTCGTCCCGATTCATCCAGGACACGCTGTGCCTGGATCAATATGGGCTCACCTGCCTCTGTGGCCCGAACGGGGTGTTTCTCTCTGCTGAAAAGCACAATGCCCAACTCTTCCTCCAGCTTCTGGATCTGCATACTCAGGGTGGGCTGCGTGACGTGACAAGCTTCTGCGGCCTTGCCAAAATGCTGGTGCGCGTAAACGGCCAGTGCATATTGAAGTTGTGTGAGGGTCATCGGGCGAAATGTCGTTCAAAGATCGCATGTTTAAAAGCTCGGCACGCCTTGCTTTGTTTCTTTGAAGGGTGGAAAGATCGTCCAGATTGAATTGGCCTGAGTTCTCAGAAGCTTTGTACAAGCATTTGGCGTATCCCCTACCCGGACTGACAGCCCACCGACGCCTGGTGCCTCCTGAACGCAGACCGGATCTGGGGAAGGCCTTTCCCCGAGAACGCAAGGTGGCGGCTGTGCTCGTATTGCTCTACCCGATGAACGATCGCGTTTGCTGTGCACTCATCCGAAGGCCGTCCTATCCTGGAGTGCACGGCGGACAGATCGCATTCCCCGGAGGAAAAGTGGAATCTGAAGACCGTGATCTTCTCCACACCGCCCTGCGGGAAGCCTGGGAGGAGGTCGGAATACAGGCGGAAAAAGTGGAGCGGCCCACCGAACTCACCCGCTTGTACATCCCACCCAGCAGATACGAGGTGGTCCCCTTTTTGGGCTTGAGCGCTGAGCGCCCTGAATTCGTACTTCAAAGCTCGGAAGTGGACGAACTCATTGAATTGCCGCTGCACGAACTTTTGGATCCCAAGGTTTATAGCGAAGTCTCCGTACACACCACACGCGGCGAACTGCTCGTCCCCGCCTATCAGTGGAGGGAAGAGGTCATTTGGGGGGCGACCGCCATGATCATGGCGGAGATCCTCGCACTCATGGATCGTACGATTTCTTCCTAGAGTTCATCCGCAGTTGTCGTATCATTGCGTTCAGAACTAATTGTACATTTTACTATAAGCCCATGCGCAGCAGAATCTCTCTCCTTTTTTCTTTGGTATTCGTCATTCAGATCTCCTGGGCACAGAATTCCGGCGGACTGATCGATTTCAGTTCGCACCTCGATGTTTTTGAAACTTTCCTCGGGGCCAGCTTTCAGCTGAAGACGGATCCCACCGATCCGAGCAACACCTATGGGGAGATCACCAATACAGGAAATGCATGGGAGGGCATGTATCTGGACCTGCCATCCAATGCCGTAATGGACTCGAACAAGGTCATACAGTTCGACTTCTACCAAAGCGGAGGCACCAATGAGGTCTTGGTGAAATTGGAATCGGGGCAGCAAACGGCCGTAGAGGTAAAGAAGAATGTCAACGGATCGGGTTGGATCAGTGTATCCTTCGACTTCAGTCAGGCACAGCACCCCGGCTCGCCCAACACGGTGAACGCCACCGGGTCCTTCGATCGTTTGGTGCTTTTTGTCAATGGCGCCTCCACCACCACCGGCAGCTACGGGTTTGACAACATCAGCTACCCCAACTTCGGTTCTGTGCATCAGTTGGATGTGGTGTATCGGGATCTGGTCTACGCAGACGAATTCGATACCGACGGCGCGGTGAACAGCAGCGATTGGTTTCAGGAGATCGTGCCGCCCAATTCCTGGGGCTGGCACAACGGAGAATTCCAGCACTACACCAATCGACTGGACAACTCCTACGTACAAGACGGCAAACTGCACATCGTGGCCAAAAGGGAAACCTACAATGCGTATGGGGTCACACTCGACTACACCTCTGCACGCCTGAATTCCAATTTTTCCTTCACCTATGGAAGGGTTGATGTACGCGCAAAACTTCCGCGGGGTGTGGGCACCTGGCCGGCCATTTGGATGTTGGGGCGCTCCCACGGCAATCATTGGAATCCATTTGTGAAGCCCTGGCCCGATTGCGGAGAGATCGACATCATTGAGCATTGGGGCATCGACAGCGGACGGGTTCAAAGTGCCCTGCACAACCTGAGCAGCAATGGCGCAACTGTGAACAAAGGTGCCTATCCGCTGCCCACTGTCAGTGATTCGTTTCACGTCTATTCGCTGAACTGGTCGCCCAACGAGATGGCCTTCATGGTGGATGATGAAGTCTTCTATGTCTACAATCCGCCTGTCAAGAATGCCGCCACATGGCCCTATGACGATCCGCAATTCATGATCCTGAATGTGGCGATGGGCAGTGCCTGGCACACCATCGACCCCAATTTCCAGCAAAGCAAGATGGAGGTGGATTATGTGCGTGTCTATCAAAATACGGTGGGCACAGAGGAGCCTAAGGCCATTGGGGCCCGGGTCTTTCCTCAACCCGCTTCCAATTTCATCCAGCTCGAAGGATCGGCCTGTACGGAATTCAGTCTGTATGACATGCAGGGAAAGCTTGTTTTGCAGGAGGAATGGAACGGCTCAAAAGACCCGCAGATCGAGATCGCTCATTTGGCACAGGGAATGTATCGTTGGAGCGCGCGCGTGGAAGGGCGTATTCAAGAAGGCAAAATTCAGGTCGTACGCCCCTGACCAGTTTTGACCATTTAGACTTTATGTCGCTGAATAAGAGCTGATTGACCTATTGGTCGGCCCCGCTTACACACAAGTTTTCCAAAAGTGCGAACGGGAGCGATCATTTGCTACTTTTGACGCAAGTTTTGCCGTTGCCAAATAGCGGCGAATTGAATGCCAAAAAAGCGTTTTTCATGGCTCAAGTAAAGGGTGCGATCGCCCAGATCATCGGTCCAGTGGTGGACGTCAGTTTCGATACCACAGAAAACAAACTTCCTAAGATCTACGAGGCCCTCGAGGTCACCCGCGACAACGGGCAGAAAGTGGTCCTCGAAGTACAGCAGCACATTGGTGAAGACACCGTTCGTACCATCGCCATGGACTCCACCGATGGCTTCACCCGCGGTCAGGAAGTGATCGCTCAGGGAGCGGCCATCAAGATGCCGATCGGAGAAGACATTTACGGCCGTGTATTCAATGTGGTCGGAAGTGCCATCGACGGATTGGCTGAAGTGGACAATGCCAACGGATTGCCCATTCACCGGGAGGCGCCCAAATTCGAAGAACTCTCCACAGCAACCGAGGTCCTCTTCACAGGGATCAAGGTCATCGACCTGATCGAACCCTATGCCAAAGGCGGAAAGATCGGCCTGTTCGGAGGTGCTGGTGTGGGGAAGACAGTACTCATCCAGGAACTGATCAACAACATCGCAAAAGGCCACGGAGGACTCTCTGTTTTCGCCGGAGTCGGCGAGCGAACCCGCGAGGGAAACGACCTGCTGCGCGAAATGATCGAATCGGGCATCATCAAGTACGGCGAAGGGTTTGTTGAAAGTCTGGAAGCTGGTGGCTGGGACCTCAGCAAAGTGGACATGAAGGAGATGAAGGAATCCAAAGCGACCTTCGTCTTCGGACAAATGAACGAGCCTCCCGGAGCCCGCGCACGCGTGGCGCTCTCAGGATTGACACTGGCTGAATACTTCCGCGACGGAGAAGGGGAAGGAGCTGGACGCGACATCCTGTTCTTCATCGACAACATCTTCCGCTTCACTCAGGCGGGATCCGAAGTTTCCGCCCTTCTTGGACGGATGCCTTCTGCGGTGGGATATCAGCCCACTCTGGCGACGGAAATGGGCGCCATGCAGGAACGCATCACCTCTACGCGAAACGGATCGATCACATCTGTACAGGCGGTCTACGTGCCTGCAGATGACCTGACCGACCCCGCACCGGCCACGACCTTTGCTCACCTGGACGCCACCACGGTACTGAGTCGTAAGATCGCCTCTTTGGGTATCTATCCTGCGGTGGATCCTCTGGACTCCACAAGCCGCATCCTCACTCCTGAGATCGTCGGAGATGAGCACTACAACACGGCCCAGCGCGTGAAGGAGACCCTTCAGCGATACAAGGAACTCCAGGACATCATTGCCATTCTCGGGATGGACGAATTGAGCGAAGAAGACAAGATGGTCGTGCACCGCGCCCGTCGGGTCCAGCGATTCCTTTCACAGCCCTTCCACGTGGCCGAACAGTTCACCGGTCTTGCTGGCGTGCTTGTGGACATTCAAGACACCATCAAAGGCTTCAATATGATCCTTGACGGAGAAGTGGATCAGTATCCTGAATCTGCTTTCAACCTGAAAGGCACCATTGAGGAAGCCATTGAAGCGGGTGAGAAGATGTTGGCAGAAGCTGCCGCTGAAGCCTGATCGGAATGACCGTAGAGATCATCACACCCGAACGGAAACTCTATCAGGGAGAAGCCCAGGCGGTTCAACTTCCTGGCAAAGACGGACTCTTCCAGATCCTGGACAATCACGCACCGCTCATCGCCACGCTGGCCGAGGGTACAGTGAAACTCGATCTTGCGCACGGACTCAAAGCCGATGAATTGCCTGACCGACTGAGGGCAGAAGGTTCTTCTGTATTTCTCGACATCCGGGGAGGCGTCATTGAAGTGAACGCCAACAAGGCCATCGTACTCGTCAGCTAGATCTCAGCCTCTGAGTTTGGGGTTGTTGTGGTGGCGATCGTGATCGCGCTTGCGCTTGGCCTCCATTTTCCTCTCGAATGCAGTCTGTAGATCTGTATCGGTTTGATTCGCCAGACAGAGCAAAACGAACAATACGTCCGCAAGCTCTTCACCCAGGTCCTTTTCCTTATCGGATTCCTTCTCGCTCTGTTCCCCGTAGCGGCGGGCAATGATCCGTGCCACCTCACCCACTTCCTCTGTGAGCTGGGCCATATTGGTCAGTTCGTTGAAATACCGAACGCCATGCATTTCAATCCACTCGTGGACCTCCTTCTGTAGTTGTTCGATCGCCTGCTCCATTGTTTTTGCTTTTTATTCTCTGTCTCTGCTGTCCATCCAAATGGTGACGGGTCCGTCATTGATCGATTCCACTTCCATGTGCGCTCCGAAAATACCAGTGTACACCTTGACTCCCTGCTTTTGAAATGCCGCTACCAATGCTTCATACAACTGTTTGGCCTTTTCCGGCGGTGCTGAATCCACGAAACTCGGTCGGTTCCCTTTTTTGGTTCGGGCAAAAAGCGTGAATTGAGAAACACAGAGCAACTCGCCCTGGACTTGTCCCAAACAGAGATTCATCTTTCCCGCCTCGTCTGAGAACAGCCGCATGCCCAAGACTTTTCGCTGGAGGTAGTCAATGTCCTCATCCATATCGTCAGCCGACACCCCGACGAACAACAAAAGGCCACGGCCAATGGCACCGACTTCCTGCTCCGAAACGCGTACCCTCGCTTTTTTAACCCTTTGTATCAGTATGCGCATGGCTTAACGGTAAACAGATTCTTCATCCTCACCGGAAAGGATCTTGACGTAGTTCTCATAGCGAGTGGGCGCCAGTTGCTGAAGCTCGTAGGCATCCCTGACCGCACAGCCCGGCTCTTCCATATGCATGCAATTCGAGAAGCGACAGGAAGCGGAAAGCGCGAAGAGTTCAGGGAAATAGTGGCCGATCTCCTGCTTTTCCATATCCAGCAGACCAAAACTCTTGATGCCGGGCGTATCGATCACATCGCCTCCTGACGCGAGCGGGAACATCTCTGCAAAAGTGGTCGTGTGCTGCCCGAGCTGATGGGCTGCACTGATCTCTTGCGTACGAAGTTCCAATGAAGGATCCAGACAATTGATCAGACTGCTTTTCCCAACGCCCGAATTTCCGCTGAGCAGATTCACCTGATCCTTCATCTGCGCGCGCAGTTCATCCATCCCTTTTCCCGTATGCGCACTCACCGTCCACACCTGGTATCCAGCAGAGCGGTATGCCTTCTCCAGATAAACCAATTCCTGTTCTGCTTCCGGCCCATGGAGGTCGGACTTATTGACCACCAAATGCGTGGAGATGCCATAGGCCTCACAGGTGACCAAAAAGCGATCGATGAAGCCGTAATTCGTCCTGGGAGGGACCAGTGAAACGATCAGGAAGCTTTGGTCGAGATTGGCGGCGATAATGTGCGCCCGCCTCGACAGGTTTACCGATTTTCGGATCAGGTAATTCGATCGGGAATCGATCTTCTGGATCACAGCTGCACCCTTGTCGTCCATGCGAAACGAAACCTCATCGCCCACCGCAACCGGATTGGTATTCTTGATGTCTTTTGCCCGAAACTGTCCGGCGAGGCGGCAGGAAATTTCTTCGCCCGTCTCAGTGCGCAACCGGTACCAGCTGCCTGTGGATCGTATGACCTTTGCTTTATGCACGAAAAGCAAAGTTCGGTAGTTCCTCTCCGGCCACCAATTCGGTGCAAATGCTCTGCATCGAACTCATATCTTTAGGGCTGAAAAAATCAAACCACTCTCCATGTACCAAAAGATTTTATGGGTTCTATGCCTGGGCTCGTCCATTTGGATGTACGGGCAGAAAAACATCGAATTCGAGGAATACGACCTCGACAACGGACTGCATGTTATCCTTCACCAGGACAAATCAACGCCGATCGCAGCGGTCACCGTACTCTACCATGTGGGGTCCAAGAACGAGGTCAAAGGACGCACCGGTTTTGCACACTTCTTTGAGCACCTGCTCTTCGAAGGAAGCGAGAACATCGATCGCGGAGAATATTCCGAGATCGTTCAGGCCAATGGAGGTGCGCTGAATGCCAATACCAGCCAGGACAGGACCTTCTACTTCGAGATTCTTCCGTCCAATAGGTTGGAACTCGGATTGTGGCTGGAATCGGAGCGAATGCTTCATGCCAAGATCAACAACGAGGGCGTGGAAACACAGCGCGAAGTGGTCAAGGAAGAAAAAAGGCTGCGCATCGACAATCAGCCCTATATGTCCTTCCAGGAAAATATCTTCCGTGAAGCCTTCCCCGGCTCCATTTACGAATGGGTACCCATTGGAAGCATGGAAGATCTCAATGCAGCTCAACTCGAGGAGTTCATGCAGTTTTACAAGCAGTTCTATGTGCCCAACAACGCCACACTTTCCATAGCAGGAGATCTGGACATTGAACAAACCAAGGCCTGGATCGAAAAGTACTTCGGCTCCATCCCACGCGGAGCAGATGTGGTCCAGCCCGACTTCGAGATGCCGGCTCTTCCCGCCGGAGGTGTGCGCCAGACCGTATACGACAACATCCAACTCGAAGGGCTCTTCATGGGATTCCGTACACCGGGGCAGACCGAAGAGGATGCCTACGCCATCAGCATGCTGGCCCAGATCATGGCCTCTGGCCAAAGCAGTCGCTTGTACAAGAGGATGGTAGATGAAGAGCAAAGTGCAGTTCAGGTATTTGCCTTCCCTTTTCAAATGGAGAAGGCGGGGATGCTGATCAGCCTGGCCCTGGCCAATCAGGGCAAGAGCCTCGAATCACTTGAGGCGAGCATCATGGAAGAAGTAGAGCGGCTCAAAACCGAGCCCATCGGAGAAAAGGAATTCCAAAAGCTTCAAAATCAACTGGAAAGCGGATTCATCAGCAGCAACTCTTCCATGTCAGGGATTGCAGAAAGCCTTGCGGATTACCACACTTACTACGGGGATGCCTCTCTGATCAATACGGAGATCGAACGCTACAGAAAACTGACTCCAGCCGACCTGCAGCGCGTCGCGAAGAAGTATCTGACCGCGGATAACCTCGTGGTTCTCGAGTACCTGCCTGCTGAAAAAGAAGAAGAACAACTCTGAACGTATCCAACAGATAGAACGCATGAAAAACATCATTCTCAGTTTCCTATTGCTCTTTGCCGCAGTGGACGCTACGGCTCAGCTCGATCGCAGCATACGGCCCCAGCCTGCGCCTGAACGTCCGATCAAGATCGGCAAGGCCAAGACCTTTACCATGAAGAACGGCATGACCGTGATCGTCGTGTCGAACAGCAAGCTCCCGCGCGTCTCTTTCCGTCTGTTCATGGACCGCAAACCACTGGACGAAGGTGATCAGGCAGGCATAGCCGATATGCTCGGAGGGATGCTCACCGAAGGCACCCTGCAAAGGACCAAAGCCGAACTCGATGAAGAGATCGACTTCATGGGCGCCAATCTCTCGGCCTATGCGGGCGGCGCCTCGGCAAGCGGTCTGAGCAAATACAAGGAAAAGCTTATTTCCTTACTGGCAGAGGTGGTCCGGGAACCTTCCTGGCCCCAGGAATCATTCGACAAACTCGTCAATCAATCCAAAAGCGGGATCGAATCGAGCAAGGACGATCCGGGGAGCATTTCCTCCAACCTGCTCAGTACGGTACTGTACGGAAAGGAACATCCCTACGGACAATTCATGACTTCCTCCTCACTGGAAAAAGTCTCTCTGCAAGATGTCAAAGGGCTTTATTCCAATTGGTTCAGCCCTGTCAATTCGTACCTGACCATCGTTGGCGACATCAAGAAGAAAGAAGCCAAAAAATTGGTCAGGAAGTACTTCGGCGACTGGGAGGCCACGGCAGTCAAGGAGCAAATACCCCAAATGCCTGCACAGATCGATGCCAATGAAGTGCACATCGTAGATCGCCCTTCGTCGGTTCAGAGCGTGGTCAAGATCGCCCATGTCATCGACCTCAAGCCCGAGACTTCAGACCACATGGCCATGCGGGTGATGAACCAGATCCTCGGAGGCGGTGGAACAGCCCGCCTGTACAAGAACCTCAGAGAAGACAAGGGCTACACCTATGGATCCTACTCCCGTTTCAGCAGCAGCTTGTACGTCGGTCGCTTTTTGGCAACTGTAGAAGCGAGGAATGAGGTGACAGACAGCTCGATCACGGAGATCCTGACGGAAATTCAAAATATGGCTTCCGGCCTGGTCACTGACGATGAGCTCAATGCGGCCAAAGAATCGCTCAAGGGAAGTTTTGGTCGATCGCTGGAGCGTCCTGCCACTGTCTCAGGTTTTGCGCTGAACACCATTCGGTACGGACTGGACGACAAATACTACGAGAATTATCTGATCAATCTGGATGCCGTCAGCAAGGAAGACATCCAAAGGGTGGCTCAAAAGTATTTGGGCGGCGGCTACTACATCACAGTGGTTGGCAAGTCCTCAGAGATCGCGTCAAGCCTTGAGAAGTTTGGTCCCTTGACCTACCACGATTTCGAGGGAAACATCACAGACCCACCGGTTCAACTCCCGGAAGGAGTCACTGCAGAAACCATCATCGAAGACTACATCACGGCCGTCGGCGGACGCGAGAAATTGATGGGGCTGGAAAGCATTCGCATGAAGCGGGAAGGCACCGTTCAAGGATTCACTCTAAAGAGCGAAGAGGTCTATTCCGGTCGGGACAAGGCCTATATGCTTCAGGACATGGGGCCCATGGGCCGCATTGAAATGATCCGCAACGGTGTGAAACTCATCATGAAGCAGAATGGCAACGAAATGCCCGTCCCCGAAGATCAGCAGGCTTCGATGCGGGAAGGACTGGCTTGGATGCCCGAACTCGAGTATGGCAGCAGGGAGGATGTACAGATCAAAGCATCAGGCATGGGCGAGGTCGGTGGACGCCCCGCCTATATTTTGGAAGTCCGCATCGGAGATGAAGTGACCAACGATTTCTTTGATACCGAGACTGGCTTGAAACTGCGCTCACAAGAAAGTGCTGAGGGACCAGACGGCAGCCCGATCATACAGAGCAC